>NZ_JAJCXD010000035.1:0-21152 GCF_021056305.1 Actinokineospora sp. PR83 | reverse complement strand
CCCGCGTCCGCGCCGACCACGGCCAGCGCCCGGCAGACCACGCGCCCCCCGCCGAGTCGACCCCCGGGGCCCGCCCGCAGACCGCGCCCCCCGCGCGTGGTGCCGGGGCGATGCCGCCGGTGTTCGCCACGACAGCGAGCGGCCCACGCTCCGGGGCCGCTGACCTGCCACCCGCCGCCCCGGCGACCACGTCCGGTCCGGTCGCGGGCGCGGAGGCGACTGTCCGCTTCCGCCCGATCAACGCCTCCGCACCCGCCCCGGCCGCCCCTGCGCACCCGACCCCCGACGACCCCCACCGCCCGGCAGCGGCGACCGGCGAACCGAACTCCCCGGCCCGCCCCGCCGCGACCGGCCCAGCGCCCTCGCCCCAGCCGGTCCCCACCCCGGCGGCAGGCCCGGTTTCCCCGCCGCGGCCGATCTCCACCCCGGCGGACCCCGCCACCACGACCGGCCCGGTGCCTCCTGCCCGGCCGCTGCCCGCCCCGGCAGCGGGCCCGGCCACACCAACCGACCCAGCGCTTTCACCCCGGCGCCCCGCCCCGGCGGCCGACCCGACACCTCCCCCGCGGCCGCTCCCCACCCCGGCGGATCCGGCTGTGGCGGTCGGTCCGGTGCCTGCCGCGCAGCCGCTCCCCGCCCCGGCGATCGACCCGACGCCTTCGCGCCCGCCGCTCCCCACGTCGGTGGCTCCTGCGGCGGCGGTCGGTCCGGTGCCTGCTGCGCAGCCGCTCCCCGCCCCGGTGGCGGGCTCTGCTTCGGCGACCGGTCCGGCGCCTTCGCGCCTGCCGCTCCTCACCCCGGAAGCGGACCCTGCCGCCGCCCCGCCGGATCTGCCCACCTCGGCTGAGGCCACCCCTGTCGGTCCTGCCCCGGTTGCACCCGCTCCTGCCGAGCCGGTTCCGCCGCGTGCGGTCTCCGAGGAGATCCCCGCTGTTCCCGCTCCGGTCGAGCACCGGCCCGGCCCCGGCGGGCCGATCCCCGTGGTGCCCGGTGCCGTCGACCGCGCGCCCGCCGATCCCACTCCAGATCAGTCCACTTCGGACAAGACGGCTTCCGGAACCGTTCCGGGGCCGGAGTTCCGGTCTGCCGCCGAGCGCGGTGCGGCACCCGCGGTGGGTGCCAGGTCGGCCGAGCAGCCCGGTGCGGTGCCGTCGCGGCCGTCGGTCGTCTCGTACTCCGCTCCGCCGATCGTCACCACGTCGTCGTCGCCGGTGCCCACTGTTTCCGGGCCTGCGGAGCGCGTCGACGAGTCGCCCGCGCCGGTGCCGGTCGAGCCGGTGGTGACCACCGAGCCCGCCGCGCCGGTTGAGCCGGTCGAGCCCGCGGCGCCGGTCGCGGCGGTGCGGGGGACCGGTCCGGATGCGGTGGCCGCCGTGGTGCCGTTGGTGCTGGCGGACCGGTCCAGTTCGGCGGCCGAGCAGGCGCGGTTCGCCGCGTCGGCGGGGGAGCTGTTCGGGGAGGCGTTGGCGACGGTGAACGCGGCGTTGGCCACCTGGCCGTCGTTGCGGCAGGGCGGGACCGCCGGGATCAAGGCCGACTACGTGGCGGTGTGCCTGTACCTCGGTCGGGGACCGCTGGCCGGGACCGAGCTGAACCGGGCCGTGCGGGCCGGTGACGGGGCTGAGCTCACCGGTCTGCTGCCGTGCCTGGTCTCCGGCATCCGCCGGTTGCCCGTGCACCGCCGCGCGGTGCTGCGCCAGGGCAGGCTGGGGTCCGCCGAGCACGAGGCCGCCCCGGGTGTGGTGCTGACCGAACCGGGGTTCCTCAGCGCCAGCATGGACCTCGACGTGACCGTGCCCGGTGCGGACCTCGACGTGCTGATCTGGCCCGCGACCGCGCGCCGGACCTCCGAGCTGGTGGTCAACCGCCCGGTGGGCGAGGCGGTGTTCGCCGCAGCGGGCCGGTTCAAGGCGCTGGCGGTGCGCACCGCGGAGGGGGAGGAGGACCCCGAGCGCGAGGGCCCCGCCGCGCCCCGGGTCGCCGCGCTGTTCCGCGAGCTCGCCCCCGGGGAGCTGCCGACCACCACCGACCTCGACGAACAGGACCTCGCCGTGCTCGCCAAGCTCGACCGCGTACTCGCCCGCAGGCAGCGGGCACCCCTCCGGTTGGTGGACGACCCGGAGGCGGCGGCCCGGCTGACCTCGTCGCTCGTGCGGTGGCAGCACGCAGGCGCCGACCGCACCGCGGTGGGTGCCTGATGCGCGCCCTGCGGTGCGCGGTGGTCGCCGGGCTGGCCACCGCCCTGCTGGCCCCGACCGCCACCGCCCAGCAGTCCGTCCCCGCCCTGCCCGCCACGAGCGACGCCTGCCTGCCCGCACCCCGGGGCAGCGCCACCGACGTGCCGTGGGCGCAGAAGCAGTTGGCCCCGCAGCGGGTGTGGCCGGTGACCAGGGGTGCCGGTGTTGTCGTCGCGGTCGTCGACACCGGGGTGGACTCCTCGGTCCCGCAGCTCTCCGGCGGCCGCGTGCTGCCCGGCATCGACGTGATCACACCGGGCGGCGGCCGGGCCGACAGCGACTGCTACGGGCACGGCACGTTCCTCGCGGGCATCATCGCGGCGCGCGCCGAGTCGGGCACGGGCTTCGCGGGCGTGGCACCGGACGCCACGATCCTGCCGATCCGCGTCGCCACCTCCGCCGAGAAGGACAAACCCGGCGCCCTGACCCCCGCGGGCATGGCCCGCGGCATCCGGGCCGCCGTCGACGCGGGCGCCCGCGTCGTCAACGTCTCGGCCAGCACCACCGCCGCCTCGCCCGAACTGGCCGCCGCGATCGACCACGCCGCGGCGAAGGACGTGGTCGTGGTCGCCTCGGCGTCCAACGGCGCCCGCGACGGCGACCCGGTGACGTACCCGGCGTCCTACCCCACCGTGATCGCGGTGGGCGCGGTCGACGCCGCGGGCGCCCGCGCGGACTTCTCCCAGACCGGCCCCTACCTGTCCCTGGTCGCCCCCGGGGTGGACGTGGTCAGCACCGGCCCGAAGGGTCCCGGCCACTGGCAGGGCAGCGGCACCAGCTACGCCGCCCCGTTCGTCGCGGGCACCGCCGCCCTGGTCCGCGCCTACCGCCCCACCCTGACCGCGGCGCAGGTCAAGCACCGCCTGGAGGTCACCGCCAACCACCCGGCCGCCGCACTGCCCGACCCCGGCCTGGGCTGGGGCACGGTCAACCCGATGGCCGCGGTCACCGCCGTCCTCCCGGACGAGGGCGGCGCCCCGGCGGGCCCCCTGGTCGCACCACCGGTGGCGCAGCCGCCCGTGGCCGCACCGCACGACGAACTCGGCCCGGTGCTCGCGGGCGCGGGCGTGGCCGCCGTGGCACTGCTGGTCCCCGCCCTGGTGATGGCGTCGCGCCTGATGTCCGCGGGTCGAGGCCGTCGCTGGCGCCGCGCCAGGACCGTCCAGGTGGTGCCTTCGCGCCCGGCGAAGACGGGCTGACCCCGCAGCCGCCCAACCGCCCCGAGCAGGGCGGCTTCTCCACCGGACTGTCCAGAGTGGATGAGTAGCGACAGGGGCGGGCAGATCCCATTCCCCCCACTTCAACGTATAACGCACCGGGGGTCTTGTGGCAAGGCCCCCTCCATGCCGCAGAATCGCCGCCGCAGAGCCAAGACTTGCGGAAACGGGTGCACAGTGCGTGTTTTGTTGACGTCGTGGGGATCGCGCGGGGACGTCGAGCCGCTCGCGGCGCTGGCGGTGGCGCTGCGGCAGCTCGGCGCGGAAGCGCGGGTGTGCGCACCTCCGGACGACGAGTTCGCGGCGCTGGTGGACCGGGCCGGTGTTCCGCTGGTGCCGCTGGGTCCGGCGGTGCGCTCGGTGGCCACCAGGCCGAAGCCGACGGCGCAGGACGCGTTCCGCCTCGCGCCCGAGCTGGTGGCCGCGCGGTTCGAGGTGCTCGGTGAGGCGGCCCGGGACTGTGACGCGCTGCTGGCGACCGGTTTGATGCCCGCGGGTGCGCGGGACGTGGCCGAGCACCTCGGCATCCGCTACGTGCTGGCGTGCTTCCACCTCCTCGGCCTGCCGTCGCGGCATTCCAGGCCGGGGGTACGGCCGGGTGCGCCGTCCGCACCGGGCGAAACCGACAACCTGGTGCTGTGGGAGCAGGACGCCCAGCGGGTGAACGGCCTGTACGGCGAGGCGCTCAACAGCCACCGGGCGGCGATCGGCCTGCCGCCGGTGGACAACGTCCGCGACCACGTCCTCACCGACCGGCCGTGGTTGGCGGCGGATGCGGTGCTGTGCCCGTCGCGGGGCAGGACCGAACTCGACGTCGTGCAGACCGGGGCGTGGATCCTGCCCGACGACCGACCGCTCCCGGAGGGGGTGGAGGCGTTCCTGGGGGCCGGTGCGCCGCCGGTGTACGTGGGGTTCGGCAGCATGGCCGCGCAGTCCCCGGTGGACACCGCCCGGGTGGCCATCGAGGCGGTCCGCGCGCAGGGGCGCCGGGTCCTCCTCGCCGGCGGCTGGGCCGGGCTGGCGCCGGTCGACGACGCCGAGGACTGCTTCGTCGTCGGTGAGGTCAACCAGCAGGCGCTGTTCCCCAGGGTGGCCGCCGTCGTGCACCACGGCGGGGCGGGCACCACCACGACCGCCGCCCGGGCAGGCGCGCCCCAGGTGATCGTGCCCCGGATCGCCGATCAGCCGTACTGGGCAGCCCGGGTCGCCGAGCTGGGCATCGGTTCGGCGCACGACGGCCCGACGCCGACCACTGAGTCCCTGTCCGCCGCGCTCGCCACGGCCCTGGCCCCCGAGACCCGGTCGCGGGCGCGGACCGTGGCGGGCGAAGTCCGTGCCGACGGGGCCGTGGTCGCCGCGAAGCTGCTCCTGGAAGCCCCGCCCCGGTGATCACACCTGGTGCGGCCCGTACCCCGGCGGTGGGTACGGGCCGTACGGCGCCCCGGCGGGGAAGTGGGGTTTGTACCGCAGGAACGCGAACGTCGGCGGCAGCAGGCTGAGGACCACCTCGAACAGCGCTGTCAGGCCGATGAGGACGACCATCGCGGTCAAGTCCAGGTACGCGACGTAGACCCGGATGTTCGGGACGAGGAAGAACAGGATGGCCGTCACCGCGGGCAGGAAGGCGCCGATCCCCGTGAGCACCGCCCCCGCGGTCTGGCGTGCCAAGATCAGCGCCGCGCCGACCAGCAGCAGCAGCGCCGACACGCTCAGGCCGACCGCGCAGGCGATCGAGATCGGGTAGGAGGCGCCCGACCTGGTCACGCAGCGCCCCACGCACTCGGAGATCGCGTCGAACGTCACGAAGGCGCCCCAGGCGCAGGCGATCGCCAACACCACACCGGCCGCCGCCGCCGTGTACGCGGTCGCACCACTCGGGACCGGCTGCGGGAACCGGGGCGGGGGCGGGTACCCGCCGGGCGGGTACGGCGGGTGCTGGCTCACGGGTTCCATCCAGGCTGGGTCCGGGGCGGGATCCGGGCTGACACCGCCGGGCACGGGCAGATGCTAGTGCCAGAACCCCACGCGGGCGGTGACAACCGAGAATTCTCCGACAGCCCGCGCCAGGCGGCTCAGCCCGCCGCCCGCAACCGGTTCGGGTCGACCGCGGCGAAGTGGAAGAGGGGCACCGCGATCGCGGTGCCCCTCTTCTCCGGAGGATCAGTCCGTGGCCTCCGGAAGGTCCACCAGCGGGGTCTGCACCAGCCGCACCGAGCGGCGGCGGTTGATGTACTGACCCCGGCCGACGGGCAGGGTGCGGGGCTTGAGGTTGCCCAGGAACGCGCCCTCCTGCTTCGGGCACGACAGCAGCAGCGCGGGCGTGCCCAGCTCCCACATCTTCCGGACCGCCGCGTTGCCCATCGACCGGCCCGCCCCCGTCGTGCTGCGGGCGATGATCACGTGCACGCCCACGTCCGCGGCGTCGGCGAGCACGGGGAGCAGGGGGGCCAGGGGACCCGCGCCGCCCACGGTCTCGGTCGTCTCGAAGTCGTCGATGATGATGTAGAGCCTGCCGCCCTGCCACCAGTCGCGCTTGGGAAGCCTGCTCGGGGTGATCTCCGGGCCGGGGATGCGCTTCTGGATGACCGACGCCGCGCCCTGGATGGACTTGGCGAGGGCTTCCGCGCCGACGGCGTACTCCATCTGGTGGTCGGCCGGGACGCAGTCGCGCAGTTCGCGGCGGAAGTCGCCGAACATGATGCGGGCCTCGTCGTTGCTGTGGTGGGCCACGATGGAGCGGGCGATGTGGCGCAGCAGGTTGGTCTTGCCGGACTCGGCGTCGCCGTAGATCAGCAGGTGCGGGCTGGCGTCGAAGTCGTGCCACAGCGGGCCGAGCTCGACGTCGTCGACACCGAGGGGGATGCGGACCTCCGCGGCCTTCGACGGCGCGGTGGGCGGGGGCAGCTCGGTGACCGACAGGGTGTGCGGCAGCAGCCGCACCTGCGGGGCCACCGGGCCACCGGGCACCGCCAGCGCCTCGGCCAGCTCCACCGTCGCCTCGGCCAGGTCGTCGGTGTCGGACTGGCCGTCGATGCGGGGCAGGGCGGCGAGGAAGTGCAGCCGGTCCGGGGTGATGCCCCGGCCCGGGATCGCGGGCACGGTCGCGGCGAACCGGCTGTTGATCTCGGAGTCGGTCGGGTCGCCGAGGCGCAGCTCGAAGCGGGTGCCGAGCACGTCGCGCAGCCACGGGCGCATCTCCGCCCACCGGCTCGACGAGATCAGCAGGTGCACGCCGAAGCTGAGCCCGCGCGCGGCGATCTCGGTGAACCGCTCCTCCAGCTCGTCGAAGTCCTGCTTGATCGTGTACCAGCCGTCGACGACGAGGAACACGTCCCCGTACGGGTCCAGGTCGTGGAAGCGGCCCTCGCGCCGGGCCCGCCGGTAGGTGGTCATGGAGTCGATGTTGTGCTCGGCGAACAGCTCCTCCCGCTTGGACATGATGTTGGTGACCTCCAGCACCGTGCGGGTCACCCGGTCGCGGTCGAGCCGGTTGGCGATGCTGCCCACGTGCGGCAGCTTCGCCAGCGAGCTGAGCGTGCCGCCGAAGTCCAGGCAGTAGAACTGCACCTCGGCGGCGCTGTGGGTCAGCGCCAGCGCCGACATGATGGTGCGCAGCACGGTGGACTTGCCGCTCTGCGGGCCGCCGACCACCGCGGCGTTGCCCTTGCCGCCGGACAGGTCGGCCACGAGCAGGTCGCGCTTCTGCTGCGCGGGCAGGTCGACCAGGCCCAGCGGCACGGTCAGCTCGGAGGTCATCAGGTCGCCCACCGGGCGCAGGCCCAGCTTCGGGTCGTCCACCAGCGGCGGCAGTAGCTGGTCGAGGGTGGCCGAGGTCTTGAGCGGGGCCAGCCACACCTGGTGCGCCCGCGGGCCCACCCCGCGCAGCCTGCCCATGAGCACGTCCAGCATGGTCTCGGTGACCTCGCCGTTCACCGGCTCCGGCTCGGGCTCGGGTTCCAGGGTCGCCGGGGGCTCGACGTAGGCGGTGCCGAACGGCACGACCCGCTGCTCGACCCCGTCGTCGGACTGCGCCCGCTGCTTGGTGCGGTAGGGGGAGGAGGAGAACGCGCCCTTGAACCGGATCAGCGACTGGGTGTCCGGGCGCAGGTAGCCGTTGCCGGGGCTGTTGGGCAGCTCGTAGGCGTCGGGGACACCGAGGATGCTGCGGCTCTCCATCGCCGAGAAGGTGCGCAGGCCGATCTTGTACGACAGGTGCGTCTCGATCTTGTGGATGCGGCCCTCGTCGAGCCGCTGCGAGGCCAGCAGCAGGTGCACGCCCAGCGACCGGCCCAGGCGGCCGATCATGGCGAACAGGTCGATGAAGTCGGGCTTGGCCGAGAGCATCTCGGAGAACTCGTCGACCACGATGAACAGCGCGGGCATCGGCTCCAGCGGCACGCCCTGGGCGCGGGCGGCCTCGTAGTCGCGGCGGGAGGCGTAGTTGCCCGCCGCGCGCAGGTGCTCCTGGCGGCGGTTCATCTCACCGGCCAGCGCGTCCTGCATCCGGTCGACCAGCTCCAGCTCCTCGGACAGGTTGGTGATCACCGCCGAGGTGTGCGGCAGCTCGTCGAAGCCGAGGAACGCCGCGCCGCCCTTGAAGTCCACCAGCACGAAGTTGAGGTCCTCGGAGGTGTGCGTGGCGGCCAGCGCCAGCACCAGCGTGCGCAGCAGCTCGCTCTTGCCGGAACCGGTGGCCCCGATGCACAGCCCGTGCGGGCCCATGCCGTCCTCGGCGGCCTCCTTGAGGTCGAGCTCCAGCGGCGTGCCGTTGGCGGCGATGCCGATGGGCACCCGCAGCCGCCGCTTGGCCGTCATCCGCTCGCGGCGGTACTTCACCGGTTCGAACCGGGCCACGTCGCCGAGGCCGAGCAGCCCGGCCAGGTCGTAGTCGGCGGCCATCGGCTCGTCGTCCTCGGACACCTCGCCGACCCGGAACCGGGCCGTGGTGCGGGCCAGGGCGCTCGCCGCGATCGCGCTGAGCCGGTCGGGCCTGCACAGCGGGCTGGTCCTCGGCTTGCCCAACCGGTCGAACGACACCGTCCGCGCCTCGTCGGCGTCGACCTCCAGGAACAGCACCCCCGGGCGCTGCTGCCAGGGCAGCGAACCGGACACGTCCAGCACCACGGCGTTGCGGTAGCCCTCGTCGGCCATGCGGTGGTCCGACGGCACGGACACCCCGTCGACGACGAGCACCACGAACGGCTCGGAGGCGGTGATCGGGGTGTCGGCCTCGAACCGGGGCCTGCCGGTGAACGACGGGCCGCCCAGCAGCAGCTCCACCTCGCCGACCTCGGAGCCCACCAGCCGCCGGGGCCCGGCGGCGTCGCGGCTCTCCGGGTCCTGGTTGTGCGGCAGCCACTTGACCCAGTCCCACCGCTGCACCCGGTCGGCGGAGGCGCACACGGCGATCCTGGCGTCACCGGGGGCGTGCGCGACGGCGAACTGGGCCAGCACCGCCCGGACCAGGTCCAGCACGGCCGCGTCGGCGCCGCTGAACTGGATCTGGCCGAAGCCGCGCAGGTACACCGCGATCGGCGCGTCCGGCAGCGACGAGTAGGCGCGCAGGAACCGGCGCAGCGCGTGCGCCGACATCGGCTCTAGGTCCTCGATCGGCTTGGTGCTCGGCGGCAGCAGCTTCAGCGTCGAGCGCTGCGCGCCGACCCCCAGGCGGACCTCGCCGAAGTCGTCGTGGGCGGGCCTGCGCTCCCACAGCCGGTAGCCCAGGGCGATCGACCACAGGGCGCGCGGGTCCGGGTGCACCCACCGGGCGGCGCGCTGCTGGGCGTGCAGGGACTTGCGGACCCGGCCGCGAAGCTGCGCGAGGTAGCGGATGTAGTCGCGGCGGTGCCCGTGCAGCTTCTGCTTGTGCGTCACCGAGCTGCGCATGAGCTGCACCACGAGCATCCCGACCACCGACAGCACCATCATGCCGCCGCCGATGTAGGCCATCGCCCCGGCGCCGGGCCGGACGAACATCATCACCATGGCCATCGACCCGAGGCCCATCGGGGCGTACATCAGCACCGAGCTCATGCCGCCGCCGGTGTCCTCCGGTACGGCGGGCGGCTCCTGGATCTCGATCTCGGAGTCGGGGGCGGTCGGCTTCGGCCGCCGCGACCTCCGCGCGAACAGGATTGTGCCCACGTGCTCTCCTCGGTCGGTCGGTGCTCTCCACCCCTCCACGGCTGCCGACCCCGGAATGGGTCACCGCCGCCGCGGGTGAACCCGGGACGGCCCCGCAGCCGTGCTCTGCCTCGCACCGGCAGGAAAGGACCCGGACACCGATGGAAGAGCAGACACAGCACCGCACGACCACCGCCGTGAGGCTGCGGTTCGTGCTCGGGAAGAAGGCGACCGACGTCGCCCTGCCCGCGGACGTCCCCCTCACCGACCTGCTGCCCGCCGTCCTGCCCCAGTTCGGGGCCGAGTGGATCGAGCAGGGCGCCGACCACGAGGGGTGGGTCGTGCAGCGGGTCGGGGAGCCGCCGCTCGACGAGGACCGCACCCTCGCCGAGCTGCAACTCCTCGACGGCGACACCGTCCACTTCCGGCCGCGCGCCGACGAGCTGGCGGCCATCGACTTCGACGACCTGGTCGACGGCGTCGGCGAGCAGGTGCGCGAGCACCCCGGCGCGTGGAACGCCGCCCGCACCAGGGTGCTGCTGCGCGTCGTGTCCGGCGCCGCGCTGGTGCTCGGCGTGCTGCTGGTGCCCGGGGTGGGCGCGGTCGGCCTCCAGGCCCTGGTCGCCGGGGTGGTGGCCGTCCTGCTGCTGGGGGCGGGCGCCCTGGTGGCGCGCGGTGCCGCCAAGCCGCAGCCCGCCTCGGTGCTCGCCGGTGCCGCCGCGGTCTACGCCGCGCTCGGCGGCGACCTGCTGGTGCGGGTGCTCAGCCCGGAGTCCGGGACGATGGTGCGGCTGACCGCCGCGGCCACCGCCGCGCTCGTCGCGCTGGCCGTGGGGGTCGTCGCGGTCGCCGACTCGGCCCTGCTGTTCGCCGGGGCCATCCTGTTCACCGGTGTGCTGGCGGTGACCGGGCTCATCGGCTCGCTCGCCGAGGTCACCGGGGCGCAGGCCGTCGCCATCGGCCTGACCCTGACGCTGCTCGCCGGGGCGTTCGTGCCGTCCACGGCGTTCCGGCTCTCCGGGCTGACCCTGCCGATGCTGCCCGGTGGCGCCGACGAGCTGAGCGAGGACATCGACCCGGTCCCGCACAAGGTCGTCATCGAGCGCGGTGCCGCGACCGTCGGCTACGCCACCGCCCTGCACACCGGCCTCGGCCTGGCCCAGTCGGTGCTCGTGCCGTTCCTGGTCGTCGGCGGCCACGGCTGGTCGATGGTGCTGTCGCTGGTGATGGCGTTCCTGCTGCTGCTGCGCTCGCGCCACCCCAGCGGGCTGGCGGCGCGGTGGGCGTTTGTCGTGCCCGCGCTCGTGGTCGTCGTGACCAACCTGCTGCACGTCGGTGCCGAGCAGACGGGTGGCGCGCGGCTGCTGGTGGTGTTCCTGCCCGTCCTGGTGGTCGGGCTGCTGCTCCTGCTGGCCGGGGAACGCCTGCCCGGGCGGCGGTTGCGCCCCTACTGGGGCCGGGCCGTGGAGATCCTCGAATCGGTCACCGCCATCGCCGTGGTGCCGATCCTGTTGCAGGTGCTGGGCGTGTACGCGGCCATGCGCGGATTGGCGGGCTGACATGCAGTCGCGCAGGGACCAGGTCCAGGCCTACTTCTTCGTGGTGGGGCGGCTGGTGTCCGCCGTGACCACCGGGCGGCCCGACGCCATCCAGTCGCCCTACCGGCGGCTGAACACCGGCACGGTGTTCGGCGTGCTGCTCGCGGCGGTGCTGATGGCGATCTTCGGCATCTACGGGCTGTTCGTCCCCGGCGGGGACAAGTCCTGGCGCCAGGACGGCGCCATCGTCATGGAAAAGACGACCGGCACCCGGTACGTCTACCTCGCCGGGCAGTTGCGCCCGGTGCTCAACTACTCCTCGGCCCGGCTGGCGACCGGGGGCGCCGGTGGCGGCGGCCAGGTGAAGTCCGTGTCGCGCAACTCCCTCGGCGACACCCCCGTCGGCCAGCCGATCGGCATCATGGGCGCCCCGGACATGCTCCCCGGCGCCGACCGGCTCAACCGCGGCCCCTGGACGGCCTGCGTCACCCCCGCGGGCGGCACACCCCAGGCGGGCCCGCAGGTCACCCTGCTGATCGGCGGACCGTCCCGACCGGGGCTGACCGACGCGCAGGCCCTGCTGGTGTCCACGCCGGACGGTGGGGTCCACCTGGTGTGGCAGGGCAAGCGGCACCGCGTCGGCGACCGGGCCGTGCTCGACACCCTCGGCTACGGCGACACCCGGCCCCTGCCGGTGTCGGCGGCCTGGCTCAACCCGCTGGAGCAGGGCAAGGACGTGGCGGCGCCGGTGCCCCCGGGCATCGGCGGAGCGGGCCCGCGGGTCGACGGCAAACCCGGCGTGGTGGGCCAGGTCTTCCGCGTGCGCAACCCCGCGATCGACTCCGACCAGCTCTACCTGCTGCGCGCCGACGGCGTCGCGGCGCTGAGCCGGACCACCGCGGCCCTGCTGCTGGCCGCCCCGGACACCAAGCGCGCGTACCCGACCGGGGCGGTGACGCCGATCGAGGTCGGACCCGCCGCCCTGCAGGGCATCCCGGTCGCACCGGGGGTCGACCTGGTGAGCGGTCTGCCCGAGCAGCCGCCCACCCTGGTGACCCCACCGCGCGACTCCTACGCCTGCGTCCGCTACGGACCACCCGGCAACGGCGACATGGACGTGGTGGCCGAGGTCCTGCCCGCCGCGGAGGTCGACGCCAAGGCCGTCCCCACCGCCCCGCACGACGCCGGGACGATGGCCGACCGGACCTCCGTGCCCACCGGTGGCGGCGTGCTGGCCCGCGACCTGCCCGCTCCCGGCGCGGCACCGGGCGCCCTGCACCTGATCACCGAGAACGGGATGCGCTACCCGGTGGCCGACGCCGCCGCGCTCGGGGCGCTCGGCTACGCCGAGAACGCCGCGGTGCCCGTTCCCGCAGCCCTGCTCGCACTGCTGCCCGCCGGTCCGCTGCTGAGCACGCAGGCCGCGTTGCAGGCGCAGGCACCCTGACCCGAATTCCCCGCTCCGGGGTGAACCCCCCGGAGCCCCCCAACCGTGTTGGGGACGAAGGCAGTCGCACACCGAACCGAGGAGAGCCGCAATGGCAACGAAGTTCAGCCAGACTCAGATCGACGAAGCCGCCGGGAAGCACACGAACTTCATCGACACCCTGGAGAACACCCACCTCCGGGCGCTGCGGACCGAGATCGCCAACACCCTGGCCGCCAGCGGCAGCGCCGTCACCACGACGCTGGACAACGTCTGCGAGCAGTGGATCAACCAGATGAAGTCGGGCGTCATCACGAACATGAACGGCATGATCCAGGCGATCAAGGGCGCGGCCGAGGGTCAGCAGGAGATGGACCTGACGAGCGCGCGGGAGATCGAGAACCTGTCGATGTCCAGCTCCAGCTTCCTCGGCGGCTGAGCACCGGACCACCGCACGACCCCCTGACAGCACCAAAACCCCCCTCAGCACAGTAAGGACTGGACCATGGCGAACGACCAGGTGCATTACGACTACGACGTCATCGAGCAGTGCGTCACGCTGATGAAGAACAAGGCGAACGAGATCGCCGGTGACGTGAGCGACCTCAAGGGCGACGTCAACCGGATCATGGCCAACTGGGAGGGCGACAGCGCCACGGCCTACGACACGCTCTCCGCCGACCTGGTCGCCGACCTGGGCAGGCACAACCAGTACCTCGAAGAGCTCAAGGTCAAGCTGCAGAGCGCGGCCTCGGGCATGCAGGGCGCGGACGGCGACTGGGCGAAGAAGATCGCCGCCAACGGTGGCTGACCGGTCCGCGGTGTGCCTGCCGGGTCGCAGGCACACCGCGGACCCCCGAACCCTCCCGCAGAACAAGGTCAAGGAGCCGCAATCGTGTCCACCAAGTTCGACCCGGAGGCGATCCGGACGTCGGCGAAGAAGCTCGGGGCCCTCATGGACGACATGGGTGCCTTCACCAAGCTGAAGCCGCACTGGCCCAACGCGGGTCAGTTCGAGCTGGCGCAGTGGCTGGAGCGCGTCGTCGACGACCGGCGCAACGGCATCGTCGCGCACGCCGAGCACCTCAAGATCGCGCTCGAGCAGATGGAGACCACCCTCACCCACATCGCCGACGACTTCGAGAACCTCGACGGCGACAACGCCAAGAAGATCAAGGACAGCATCGGCGAGCTGAAGAAGAACATCACCTCCGGCATCACCACGCTGGACGGGAACACCGAGACCGACCAGGGCAACTTCAGCGGCTCCGGCAAGAACGAGAACGACGGCGACGGCTACAACGACAGCGTCGCCTAGTCCCACCCTCCCCACCCGCCCGCCCTTCGCCCCGCCCCGGCACCGTCCCGGCAGGACGACGGCGGGTTGGTGCGTGTACCGACCCAAGACAAACCGCTCCCCGGTGAGGAACCGATCCCATGGCCGACGATAAGAAACCCCAGTTGGTGGGCGTCTACCAGGCGTCCGCCCCAGCGTTCCTCCCCGGGCAGTACACCACGTACAAGGCCCTCAGCGACGCGGTCAAGGACCTGCTGTACACCGCGCACCGCGGCCGCGGCGTCGAGGGCAGCCTCTCCACCAACAACACGGCGGAAGCCTGGTACGACCTGGAGTTCGCCGTCAAGGACGCCACCAAGCGGCTCGGCGAGATCAACGAGGCGTTCGGCACCGAGATCAAGAACGTGCGCACCGCGCTGGAGGGCGAGGCGGGCGAGGCCTTCGAGAAGTACACGAAGGACCTGCTCAGCGAGAGCGAGGAGCTCTACACCACGCTCAACAGCAAGCAGTACGGCACCACGATCGGCAATGTCGGCCACGCGATCCAGGCCTACGCCAACCGGTGGTGGGAGATCGTCGACGAGGCCGACAAGAACCGCGAGAGCGAAGAGAAGCGCATCCAGGCCGCGGGCATCGAGGGCATCAACAGCCTGGCGGACCTGGCCGACGACACGAACGCTGCCGAGATCCAGCAGTTGATCAACAAGTTGGCCGAGAAGACCAACGAGGCGATCGTCGCCCTCAACGACGAGGCCGAAGCCGCGTTGATCAAGAGCCTGCAAGAGCTGACGTCGGGCCTGGGCACGCAGTACGACTCCCGCGGCCAGGAACTCGCCCCGCTGCGCATCATCAACGGCCTGGCCAAGTCCGAGGACCCCCGCTACGGCGGCTCGACGGGCGGCGGGAATGGCAACGGGAACGGAAATGGCAACGGAAATGGCAACGGCAACGGCAACGGGAACGGGAACGGCGAGGGGAACGGCGAAGGGGAGGACGAGGAGTACCAGGAGGGCCTCGACGACGCGGAGGACGCGGCCGTCGACGCGATCGACGACCTGATCGCCAAGACCGACGACCCCGAGGCGAAGGCAGCCCTCGAAGAGGCCAAGAAGGCCGTCACCGGGGCGATCGACGACCTGGGCGAGGATTCCGGCACCGGCGGCGGCACCGGCGGGTCCGGCTCGAACTCGGGCGGCTCCGGGCTGCCCAGCACGTCCTCCGGCGGCCCCGAGACCGGCGGTGGCGGCAGCACGGGTGGCGGTACGGGCGGCGGCGCGGGCGATCCCGGGCGGCAGGCGGCGCTGGACCAGGCCAAGCAGGCCGCGACCGACGCCATCGACGGCCTCAAGGGCGGCGCGGGCGGTGGGCTGGGCGGCGGCGAGACCGGCGGGGGCGCAACCGGCGGGGGCGGCGACACCGGCGCGGGCGGCGCGGGTTCGGCCGAGGACCAGGCCAAGCGCGACCAGGCGCTGGAGCAGGCCAAGGAGGCCGCTGGCAAGGCCATCGACGGCCTCATGGGCGGCGGGGAGTCCGGCACCGGCGCCGGGGGCGAGACCGGCGCTGGCGGCGGCATGGCGGGCGGCAGCCCGGGCATGGGCGGCGGCACGGGTGGCGGCACGGGCGGGTCGGACCCCGCCGAGCAGAAGCGGCAGAAGGCCCTCCAGGACGCCAAGGACGCCGCGAACAAGGCCATCGACGGGCTCACCGGCGGCTCCGGCGGACTCGGCGACGGTTCGGGTTCCGGCGGGCTCGGCGGCGGCTCCGGTAAGCCGAGCCCCGAGGAGCAGAAGGCGCTCGACGACGCGAAGGGCGCCGCGGGCAAGGCCATCGACGACCTCACCGGCGGGACCGACGACCCCGAGCGCAAGAAGGCGCTGGAGGACGCCAAGGAAGCCGCGCAGAAGGCCATCGACGACATCGGCGGCGCGGGCGGCCTCGACGGCAAGCCCGACACCTCCTCCGACGGCCCCGGCTCCGGCTCCGAGCCGATCGACCCGAAGGCCCGCGAGGCGTTCCAGGACGCCAAGGACGCCACCACCAAGGCCCTCGACGACATGATCGCCAAGACCGACGACCCGGCGCAGAAGGCGGCGCTGGAGCAGGCCAAGCAGGCCGCCGAGGACGCCATCGACAACCTGATCAGCCCCGAGCACCACCGGGCCGTCGAGGACGCCAAGGACGCAGCCGAGTCCGCCATCGACAAGCTCGGCAGGCCGGGCGACACCCCCGAGCAGCAGAAGGCCCTGGACGAGGCCGCCAAGGCCGCGCGGGAGGCCATCGACGGCCTCGACAGCGCCATCGACCCCAAGGACCCGGACTACGCCAAGGCCGTCGAGGACGCGAAGGCGGCCTCGGACAAGGCGATCGACGCGCTCGCCAAGGAGGGCGACAGCCCCGAGCGCAGCAGGGCGCTGGAGGAGGCCAAGGAGGCCGCCCGCAAGGCCATCGACGGCATCGGCGCCGCGAGCGACACCGCGGCGGGCGGCAGGTCGCCGCTGGAGAGCTTCCTCAACCCGCTCGGCGGGCAGAAGCCGGACATCAAGACCTCGTCCGGCGGCGGCCTCGGCGGCGGTGGCCTGGGTGGCGGTGCGGGCGGTGGCGGCGGTGTGGACATCCCCTCCCTCGGCGGTGGCGGCGGTGCCGGGCACGTCCCGGCCTCCGTCGGCGCGAACGGGGAGGCCCGGTTCGACACCGACGTCTCCGGCGACCGCGGCCTGACCGTCCCCGGCGGGGTCACCGCGGCCTCGGCGAACGCGACCCCCGCCATCCCGGGCGGGCTGTCCCAGGCGGGCCAGATGGGTGGCATGCCCATGGGCGGGATGCCGATGGGCGGCGGAATGGGCGGGATGGGCGGCATGGGCGGCCAGCAGGACAAGGAGCGCGAGCCGCAGATCTGGATCCAGGCCGAGGACGGCGCCTGGGACGAGGACAAGGACGGCCCCCGGCCGCCCGTGCTGGGACGGAGCTGACCCGTGGTCCTCGCACCCCTCGACCCGCCGCCCCCCGCTGACGACCCGAACCTGGCCGTCCTCACCACCGAGCAGCTCGCCGCGCTCGTCTTCGCGGGCAACCCGGAGGTCTACTACGAGCAGGCCAGGGCGATCGACGCCGCCACCGAACGGCTCCAGCAGGTGCTCGACGGCATCCGGCACGACGCCCGCCTGGTCCACGAGGCGCTCGACGGTGAGGTGCTGATCGCCTTCGACGACGTGTCGCACCGCCTCGGCGCCTCGGTCGACGCGGTGTTGCAGTCCGCGTGGAACCCCGGCTACGCCGCGTCCCTGCGCGCGGCGGGCGATGCCCTCGCCGCGAGCCAGCAGCGCTTCCGGGACCTGCAGGGCAAGCAGGCCGAACAGGCCGCGGCCCCACCGGCCCCGGACGCCCCCGCGCCCGAGGTGGTGCAGGCCCAGCACGCCGAGTCGGCGTTGCAGATCGTGCGCGACCTCGGCACGGCCTACCGGGACATCGGCACCAGGATCACCCCGTTGCCGCTGATCGACGGCGCGAAGACCTGGCAGGCGCCCGAGCAGGCCCCGCCGGGGCAGCAGCAGGTGAACGCGTTCACGCAGACCGGCGCCGACCAGTTCCGGGGCCAGGGCGAATCGGGCACCTTCGGTGCGGCGGGCGCCGGGTTCGGTCCCGTCGCCTTCGCCGCGGGCGGCCCCGGGGCGGGGACCTTCGGCGGAGCTGTCGGCGGTGGCGCCTTCGGCAGCCGCGTGGCCGGTACGTCCGGCGAGGCCCCGGGCGGGACCCAGTGGGGCTTCGCGGGCTCCCCGGTCGTCGGCAGGGCACCCGTCGAGACCACCTCGGGGTCCACGTGGACGGCCGCCGGGACGGGTGGGTCGGTCCCGGCGGCCGGGTGCGACCCCTGGGCCGCCGCGATCTCACCCGCGCAGGGCGTGGTCACCGCCGCGTCCGTCGGGCTGCCGCCCGCGGTGCTCGGCCGCAGTTCCGGTCCGGGGAGCACCTCGGCCCAGCCCACGACCAAGCGCGAACGCGCCGTC
Source organism: Actinokineospora sp. PR83 (assembly GCF_021056305.1). Taxonomy (NCBI): domain Bacteria; kingdom Bacillati; phylum Actinomycetota; class Actinomycetes; order Pseudonocardiales; family Pseudonocardiaceae; genus Actinokineospora; species Actinokineospora sp. PR83. Next base: position 3,310 of record NZ_JAJCXD010000035.1, on the reverse strand, counting down.
GTCGCGGCCCAGCAGGAGGACGAGGCCACGCAGGGGGAATCCACGCAGGAATCCGAGCGCCGGGGGAGTGCGGTGGACGAGCGGCAGGTCCGGGTCACCTCCGACCCGGGCACCGAGCACGCCGTCCCCGCCCTGCCGGTGACCGTCTCGGCCGCCCCGCCGGTCACCGCCCCGCCGGTTCCGGCGACGGCGCCCGCCACGCTCGCCGCGACCTCGGCCCCGGTCACCCCCGCCGTCCCGGCCGCTCCCGCAGCTCCGGCCGCTCCTGCGGCCCCGGTGCACTCGGGAGGCACCCCGACCATCCCCGCCATCGCCACGTCCTCCGGCGGGCACCACGGGACGCCCGTCAGCGCCGTGACCCCGGCGCCCGGGCAGTTCGGGCCGCCCCCGGTCCGGCCCCTGGCCACGGACCTGGCGGCCGTCCAACCCGGCACCGCGCTCCCCGGCGCACCCACCGCCCACACGTCCTTCAACGGGCACGCGGGCCAGTCCACGGCACCCGGCTACGGACCGATGAACCCGATGGGGCTCGGCGGACGTGGTCCTGGTGAGCGCGACAACGAGCGCTTCGCCGAGATCCCGCTGGAGGCTGACGCAGGCGTGTGGCAGAACCCGGTCGGCGCGAGCGTGCTCGGCAGGTCGGGGACCACCGAGCAGAAGTCCCCGGCACCGGTCGGCAGCCCACCCGCCGAGCAGTCGACCGGGGGGCCGCAGCGGTCCGACGAGGACGCGAAGCTGCTCGAACAGGCACGGGAACAGGCGTTGCGGATGCTGGGCCGGACGAGCGAACGGGAGAGATGACATGAACTGGAGTTCGATGTCGGAGGCGGACCTGCGCCGCATGGCCGACGACGCCATGGCCGACCTCGACCGCGAGCGGGCCAAGCTCGGCGAGCTGGGCAGGCTGTGGGACGAGAACACCACCGTCCACGCCAAGGACCGCTCGCTGTCGATGACCGTCGACGGCCGCGGCGAGCTGCTGGAGATGGCCTTCACCGGCGGCAAGTACAAGTCGATGCCCCCCGCCCAGCTCGCCCACGTCATCGTCGAGACGCTGGGCCGGGCCAAGGCGGAGAGCATGGCCAAGATCAGCGAGGCGATGGGCGACCCCGGCGTCCCGGGCCTCGACGTCGCGGGCATCGCCAGCGGCAAGGTCGACCCGATGGAGATGGTCAACTCCCTGCTCGGCCCGATGCTCGAGGGCATCGGCGGCCTGGACGCCCTCGGCGGGACCACCACCGACAACGGGAGGCGCAAGTCCGATGGCTGAGGAGTTCCGGCTCGACCCCGATGGCGTCGCCGCGGGCACCAAGAGGCTCAAGACCGCGGGGGGACGGCTGAACACGGCCGTCACCGCCCTCAACGTCGTCCTCGACGACCACGACGGCTGCTGGGGCACCGACGACATCGGCAAGGCCTTCGAGCAGAAGTACGTCCAGCCCGCCACCGACGTCCGCAAGTACGGCGCGGACGCGGGTACCGGGATCGTCACGACCGGCGAGAACCTGGACAGCGCCTCGACGACGTTCCAGTCGGTCGACCACGAGCACGCGTCCAGGATCGACCGGACGCCGCCACCCGCGTAGTCCAGCTTTCCCGCCACCTGCTGGCGGTTCCCATTCGGATCAGGTCAGGAGGGCGGGCGGATGAGCGGCGCGGACGAGGTCACCCGCCTCCCTGACAGCCTGCAGAAGTTCTTCAAGGTCACCCTGGGCATGGAGTGGCCGGAGGGCAGCGAGGGCGGTCTCAGGGCGATGAGCGGCGCCTGGTCGGACTTCGCCAAGGAGCTGCGCGCGGTCAAGGACGAGGTGACCGGGGCCGCCCGCGACGTCGACCGCGCGATGGACGGCGCCACGGCCACCAGGGTCGTCGACTACCTCAACAAGGACATGGTCAAGGCCCTGGAGGAACTCGCCACCCAGGCCGACGACCTGGCCAAGTCGTCCAAGACCGCCGCGGCCGACATCCAGAAGGCCAAGATCATGCTCATCGCCATGGCGGCGATGGCGCTGGCCACGGTGATCGCGCTGCTCGCCTCGCTGTTCGGGGCCCTGTTCACCGGCCCGGTCATCGCCGCGGCCAGGGTGGGCCTGCAGGCGATCCTCAAGCTCCTCCTCACCGAGATCATGAAGCTGAGCATCAAGCAGGTCGCCACGAACGTGCTCGTGAACGCCCTGAAGATGGGTGCCTTCGGCGCGGCCTTCATGGGCGGTCTCGACGGCGGCATCCAGCTCGGCCAGATGGCCGCGGGCGGTCGCGACGATTTCGACTGGGACTCCTTCAAGGGCTCGGTCATCGGCGGCGCCATCGGCGGCGCGGCGGCGGGCGTCTTCCACGGCGCGGCCAAGGGCATCGCCAAGGCGATCAACCCCAAGGTGCGGTCGGGCCTGCCCCGGAACGTGCAGATCGGCCTCAAGCTCGGCGGCAACGCGGGCTACGCCGTCGGCCAGGTCGCGATGGTCGCCGCCAGCAACCCGGTGGTCAACATCGCCACCGGCGGCCACGGCGACGTGTGGGACGGCCTGCTCGGCGCCATGGGCCCGGCGCAGGGCATGTACAAGAAGGGCGAGTACTCCGGCTACGGCGACAGCCGCGGCAAGGGCGCCAAGCTCGCCGCCATCTTCGACAGGATCCGCAACGGCACCCCGATCAACATCACGCTGCCCGGCGACCCCGGGGCAGCCGCCCCGTCCGAAGGCGGCCCCACCTCGGAGAAGGGCCAGCCCGTCGTCGACGGCTCCGGCAACCCGATCGGGACGGTCTTCGACCCCCCCGAGGTGCACACCGAGAGCAAGGGCGACCCGTCGTCGACCGACGGCTCCTCGACCCGGGACAACCGGCCGTCGACCGTCTCCGACGGCGGCCAGTCGCAGGCGCAGGGCGGGAACCGCTCGACCCAGTCGGGCAACGGCGACACCACGCAGTCGTCCACCGCGGGCTCGTCCAACGGCAAGTCCGCCGAGGTCACCCTCGGCGAGAACGCACCCCGGACCACCTCCGGTGGTCACGGCGACACCAGCGGCCAGTCGAACGCGGGCGGCCGCGGGAGCGCCGGGGAAACCAGCGGGCAGTCGGGCACCGGTGGTCGCAGCGGCTCCGGCGAGACCAGCAGCCAGTCGGGCACTGGTGGTCGCGGTGGCTCCGGTGAGACCAGCGGGCAGTCGGGCACCGGTGGCCGCAGTGGCGCAGGCGAGGGCAGCGGCCAGTTCGACGGCGGCGCCCGTGACGGCCGCGGTGAGAGCAACGGGCAGTCGAACGCGGGTGGCCGCGGCGGCTTCGCGGAGAACGCGGAGCAGTCGGGCACCGGTGG
>NZ_JAJCXD010000034.1:0-13372 GCF_021056305.1 Actinokineospora sp. PR83 | reverse complement strand
CCACCGCACCCACACCCCACCGCACCCACACCCCACCGCACCCACACCCCACCGCACCCACACCCCACCGCACCCAGGGGGCCGTGCCCAGGTCCATTCTACCGGCGGAGGGCGTCGGGCAAGGAGATGTGGATCTTGCCTGTGGACAACTCGGTGACCTGTGGACAAGTCGGGTCGCCCGTGGGCTGGGAGCGCATCGGGGCGAGTCGGCGCAGGTCAGGCGGGTACCCAGTACCGGTAGCGGTGCGACTCCGCGTACCCGAGTCCCCGGTAGAGCGCCAACGCCGCCTCGTTGTGCGTCGCCACCTGCAACACCCGCCGCCGCGCCCCGTGCGCCGCCGCCCACGCGTCCAGCCCGGCCAGCAGCCGCCGCGCGCACCCGCGCCGCCGGTACCCGCTCCGCACCTCCAGCACCGCGATGTGCAGGTGGTCGCCGACGACGCACCCGCGCGCCACCCCGACCACCGCACCGCCCTCGCGCAGGCTGGCGAACCCCACCCGCGGCCCGGAGGTCAGCACGGCCCGCTGCGCCGCCGACGGCTCCCCGCCCACGGCCAACTCGAACCACCCCGGGGGAGGGGACCCGACCACCTCCACACCCGTCCCGGCAGCGGGCGCCCACCTCGGTCCCGAACCCAGCGCCGAGGTCAGGACGGCGGACTCGGCGCCCTTCGGGTGCGCCAGGTTCACCTCCCACCCCAACCCGGGCAGGGCCGCCTCCACCTCATCACCCACCACCGCCTGCACGTACGGCCTGATCCCGTGCTCCGCGGAGAACGACACCACCGCCCGCAGCGCGGCGGGCAGCGGCACGCCAGGGGAACCCACGGCCAGCGCGCTGTTCGCCCGCCCCGTGTACCCGCCCGACGCCCGCAGCAGCCACCGCCCGAGTGGTCGGGTCACCACGGCGGGCCAGGCCCGCGCGCACACGTCTTCCAGTTCGCCCACCGCACGCACCCGGGAAGTGTCGCCGGACCGTGTGAGCTAGACGGCACCGGGTGCGTGCCCGGTTGGCGTGAAGGAGATACTGTCGGTCGTCGCGCATCCTCCCGAGTGCGCGCGCTACACCACGAAGGAGCAGGAGAGCGCAGTGACCTACGTGATCGCCGAGCCCTGCGTCGACATCCTCGACAAGGCGTGCATCGAGGAGTGCCCGGTCGACTGCATCTACGAGGGCGACCGGATGCTCTACATCCACCCCGACGAGTGCGTTGACTGCGGTGCCTGCGAGCCGGTCTGCCCGGTGGAGGCCATCTACTACGAGGACGACGTCCCCGACCAGTGGACGAACTACACCAAGGCCAACGTCGACTTCTTCAACGACCTCGGTTCCCCGGGCGGTGCCTCCAAGGCGGGCAAGACCTCCGCCGACCCGGACTGGATCATGGCGTTGGACCCGCGGGGCGAGTGAGCTTCCCCGACCTCCCGGACTTCCCCTGGGACACCCTGGCCGACCACGCCGCACGGGCACGGACGCACCCGGACGGCGTGGTCGACCTGTCGGTCGGCACCCCGGTGGACCCGGTCCCGGACCTGATCCAGGCCGCCCTCGGCGCGGCCTCGGAGCTGCCGGGCTACCCCACGACGCACGGCCTGCCGGAGTTGCGGCAGGCCGCGGTCGACGCGTTGGCCCGCCGCCACGGCGTGCTCGGCGTGGACCCGGCGGCGGTGCTGCCCACCATCGGCTCCAAGGAGCTGGTGGCGTGGTTGCCGACGCTGCTGGGCGCGCGCGGCCGGGCGGTCGTGGTGCCGGAGCTGGCGTACCCCACCTACGACGTCGGTGCCCGGCTGGCCGGTGCCAGGGTGGTCCGCTCGGACGGCCTGACGGCGCTGGGCCCGGAGGCCCCGGCGATGGTCTGGCTGAACTCCCCGTCCAACCCCACCGGCCGGGTCCTGCCGGTGGAGCACCTGCGCAAGGTCGTGTCCTGGGCTCGGGAGCGCGGCACGATCGTCGTCTCCGACGAGTGCTACCTGGCCCTGGGCTGGGAAGCCGAACCGGTCTCCCTGCTGCACCCCTCGGTCTGCGGCGGCGACTTCACCGGCCTGCTGTCGGTGCACTCCCTGTCGAAGACCTCCAGCCTGGCCGGTTACCGGGCGGGCTTCGTCACCGGCGACCCGGCCCTGGTCAAGGGCCTGCTGGAGGTCCGCAAGCACGCGGGCATGATCGTCCCCCGCCCCGTGCAGTCCGCCATGACCGCCGCCCTCGCCGACGACACCCACCTGGCCGCCCAGAAGGCCCGCTTCGCCGCCCGCCGCGAGGTCCTCAAGCCCGCCCTGGAGCGCGCGGGCTTCACCGTCGAGCACTCCGAGGCCGGTCTCTACCTGTGGTCCACCCGGGCCGAGTGCGCCTGGGACACCGTCTCCTGGCTGGCCGACCGCGGCATCCTGGCCGCCCCGGGGACCTTCTACGGCCCCACCGGCGACCGCCACGTCCGCATCGCCCTCACCGCCACGGACGAACGCATGGCCACCGCCGCCGACCGCCTGGCGGCCTAGCCCCACCAGCGTTCGCGACGAGGCCCGCCCCCGGTCGGGGACGGGCCTCGTCGATCCGGTGCCTCAGTTGGCGTGCAGGGCCGCGTTCAGCTCCACGCCGGTGCCGTCGCGCTTGACGACCTCGACCGCGCCCGTGGTGGAGTTGCGGCGGAACAGCAGGCCGGACTCGCCGGAGAGGTCCCTGGCCTTGACCGTGGTGCCGTCCGGCAGGGCGATCTTGGTGCCCGCGGTGACGTAGAGGCCCGCCTCGACCACGCAGTCGTCGCCGAGGGAGATGCCGATGCCCGCGTTGGCGCCGAGGAGGCAGCGCTCGCCGAGGGTGATGGTCTCCTTGCCGCCGCCGGAGAGGGTGCCCATGATGGAGGCGCCGCCGCCGACGTCGGAGCCGTCGCCGACGAGGACGCCCGCGGAGATGCGGCCCTCGACCATGGAGGCGCCGAGGGTGCCCGCGTTGTAGTTGACGAAGCCCTCGTGCATGACCGTGGTGCCGGTGGACAGGTGGGCGCCGAGGCGGACGCGGTCGGCGTCGCCGACGCGGACGCCGCTGGGCAGGACGTAGTCGACCATGCGGGGGAACTTGTCGACGCTGTACACCGTCACCGGGCCGCGGGCGCGCAGGGCGAGCCTGGTCTGGTCGAAGCCCTCGACCGCGCACGGCCCGTGGTTGGTCCACACGACGTTGCTGAGCAGGCCGAAGATGCCGTCGAGGTTCTGCCCGTGCGGGCGGACCAGGCGGTGCGAGAGCAGGTGCAGCCGCAGGTAGACGTCGTGCGCGTCCGCGGGCGGGGCGTCGAGGTCGTCGACGCCGGTGCGGACCGCGATGACCTCGACGCCGCGGGCGGGGTCGGGGCCCAGGAGGGCGGAGACGCCCGTGCCGAGGGCCTCGACGGCCTCGTGCTCGGACAGCCGCAGGGTGCCGGGGGCGGGGGCCCGGCCCAGCTTGGGGTTCGGGAACCACGTGTCGAGCACGGTCCCGCCGGTGGTCACGGTCGCCAGGCCGACGCCGTGGGCGGCCCTGTTGTCGATCGACTCTGCGCTGCTCACGGGCGCAACGGTAGCCAATGCCGGACCCCGGTAGCGTGGCCACCCGTGACCCCCGTGCTCGATCTCACCGCAGACCCCGTCGACCTCACCGCCGCGCTGGTGGACGTGCCCAGCGAGTCCGGGCGGGAGGGGGTGCTCGCGGACGCCGTGGAGGCCGCGCTGCGGGCGCAGGCCCCGCACCTGGAGCTGGTGCGCTCGGGCAACACCGTGCTGGCCAGGACCACCCTGGGCCGCCCGACGCGGGTGGTGTTCGCCGGGCACCTCGACACCGTGCCGGAGAACCGGAACCTGCCGTCGCGGCGGGAGGGCGGGGTGCTGCACGGGCTGGGCGCGGTCGACATGAAGGGCGGCGACGCGGTGATGCTGCACCTGGCCGCCACCGTCGCCGAGCCGGTGCACGACCTGACGTTCCTGTTCTACGACTGCGAGGAGGTCGCCGCCGACCGCAACGGCCTCGGCCGCGTGGAGCGGGACCTGCCGGAGTGGATGCGCGGCGACCTGGCCGTGGTGTGCGAGCCGTCGAACGCGGTGATCGAGGCGGGCTGCCAGGGCACCATGCGGGTCGTGCTGCGCACCACCGGTGCCCGGGCGCACACCGCGCGGGGGTGGATGGGCGTCAACGCCGTGCACGCCCTCGGCGGCGCGCTGCGGACCCTGGCGGAGTACGAGGCGCGCGTGGTCGACATCGACGGGTGCACCTACCGCGAGGGCTTGCAGGCGGTGCACGTGGCCGGCGGGGTGGCGGGCAACGTGGTGCCGGACGAGGCGGTGCTCAAGGTCAACTTCCGGTTCGCGCCGGACCGGTCGCCGGAGCAGGCGGAGGCGCACGTGCGGGAGGTCTTCGCCGGGTACGACCTGACCGTGGAGGACATGTCGCCGGGTGCGCTGCCCGGGCTGGCCGCGCCCGCGGCCCAGGAGCTGATCGCGGCGGCGGGCGGGCGGCCGGTGGCCAAGCTGGGGTGGACCGACGTGTCCCGGTTCTCCGCGCTGGGCATCCCGGCGGTGAACTTCGGGCCGGGCGACCCGACACTGGCCCACACCCAGCAGGAGAACGTGCCGGTGGAGCACATCACCCGGTGCCTGGAGGTGCTGCGGCGGTTCGTCGCGGGCTGACCGGCGGGAATGGTACCGAAATACCGCCGGGTAACCCAGGGCGGCTTTTGCTCACGCCGATCCAAGGCCACCGGAATTTCCGTGCCCCGTATTGCCCTCGATCTGGGAACAGTAGTATTTCTCAAGGCATGAAACTCGTTCGGGCACTCGGCGGCATCGCGACCGCCGCCGTCCTGGTGCTCACGCTGACCCCCGCGGGCGAGGCGGCGCCGCAGGCGGTGGCGTGCGCGCCGCTGCACGTCTACGCGGTGCGCGGCAGCGAGGAGGTGGGCCCGTTCGGCAACCAGATCGGCCCCGTCGTCGACGAGCTGAACCGGCTGCGGCCGGGCGGGGTCAGCGCGCAGGGCAACAGCTACCCGGCGGTGATCTGGGAGCTGAGCTGGGGCCGCCCCGACCTCGCGCACACCTACGCCGAGAGCGTCCGCGACGGCGTGCGCCGGATGCAGTCGGACCTCGCCGCCCTGCGCGCGAACTGCCCGGGCAGCGACGTCGCCGTCATCGGCTACTCCCAGGGCTCCGACGTCATCCGCCGCACCCTGGCCGGCCAGAAACCCGATCCGCGAATTCGGGTGCACCTGCTCGCCGACCCCAATCTCGACAGCGACGACCCATTCCTGCCGATGGTCAACGACATCCGGGAAGCGATCACCAGCCGCACCGGCATCTCGCTGGGCATCAACCACTTCTTCTTCGACGACATCCCGGAGAACCCGTTCGCGCTCGGCCCGATCCCGCTGTTCCCGCCCGGGTGGAACGCGATCTCGCTGTGCTGGCGCAAGGACCCGGCCTGCGGCGGAGGCCTCGGCGGCCTGCCGTTCCGCTGGGGCGACGACGGGGCGCACGTGGACTACCACCTGATGGCCCCGGAGCTGGCCAGGGAGATCCTCGCCTGGTCCGACTCGCGCCACTGATCACCCGGGCGGCTACCTGCGTTCCAGCACCTCGGCCATCGGCGGCCGGTCCGCGACCAGCACCGGCACCCGGTCCGGCACCCACTCCCCGCCCACCTGCACGAACTGGGTCAGGTCCGCGTCCGCCGCGGGCAGGCCGCAGCGGGACAGGGCCGTGCCGAGGATCTGCCGGGACATGACCCCCAGTTGCAGCAGCGACCGGTTGCGGTGCTTGCGCACCCCCAGGTTCACCTGCGCCAGCCCCGCCAGCCCGTAGCGGGCGTGCGCGTCGAGCAGCAGCCCGATCTCCACCCCGTACCCGGCCGCGAACGGCACCGACGCCAGGAACTCGCGGGTCCCCGCGTACTCCCCGCCCAGCGGCTGGATGACCCCGGCCAGCTCCGGGCGCAGGGCCGAGAGCACCGGCCGGGCCAGCAGCTCGGTCACCCGGCCGCCGCCGGTGCTCTCCAGCCGCAGCGGGCGCCGGTAGAAGCCCTTCACCAGGTGGATGCCCGACAGGGTGAGCAGCGGCCCCAGCAGCGCCGGGACGAACGCGGGGTCGGGGTCCACCAGGTCGGAGTCCAGGAACACCAGCAGGTCGCCGGTGGTGGCGGCCAGGGAGCGCCACAGCACCTCGCCCTTGCCGGGGCGCGCGGGCAGCTCCGGGAGCACCCGGTCGCGGTGGACCACCCGGGCGCCCGCCGCGGCGGCGACCTCGGCGGTGCGGTCGGTGGAGGCGGAGTCCAGCACCACCAGCTCGTCGACCAGGGTGCCCAGCAGGGGGCGGACGGACTCGACGACGGCGCCCACCGTGGCCTCCTCGTCCAGGGCGGGCAGCACCACGCTCACCGTGCGGGCGCCCTTCGCCCGGACCAGCGCCGAGACCGACCACTCCGGGCTCTGCCAGGTGCGGTCGGCCAGCATCCGCTCGACCGGGTTCACGCCAGCGCCCGCAGCGCGCGGCGCGGCGGGCGGGTGCCCGCGATCGCGGCCACCATGTCCACCACCCGGCGGGTCGCCCGGACCTGGTGGGCGCGGAACACCCGGGCGCCCGCCCCCGCGGCCAGCGCGGTCGCGGCCAGGGTGCCCTCGACCCGGTCCTCCACGCCCACGCCCAGGGTCTCGCCGATGAAGTCCTTGTTGGACAGCGCCATCAGCACCGGCCACCCGGTGCCGACCAGCTCGTCGAGCCTGCGCAGCAGCTCCAGGCCGTGCCAGGTGTTCTTGCCGAAGTCGTGCGTCGGGTCGATCAGCACCCCCGCCCTCGGCACCCCCAGGGCGACCATCCGCTCCGCGCGCTCGACCAGCTCGGCGGCGACCTCGGCGACCACGTCGGTGTAGCGGACCCGGTGCGGGTCGGTGCGCGGGGCGGCGCCGCCGGTGTGCGAGCAGACGATGCCCACGCCGAACTCGGCGGCCACCTCGGCCAGCGCCGGGTCCGCCCCCGCCCAGGTGTCGTTGATCAGGTCCGCGCCCGCCGCGCACACCGCCCGGCCGACCTGGTGGCGCCAGGTGTCCACGCTGATCACCAGGTCCGGGTGCCGCTCGCGGACCGCGGCCACGAACGGCACCACCCGCCGCGCCTCCTCGGCGGCGTCCACGGCCTCCCCGTGCGAGCCCGCCCGCACCCCGCCGATGTCGACGATGTCGGCACCCTCGGTGACCGCCCGGTCGACCGCGGCCAGCGCGGCGGACTCGGCGAAGGTGGCGCCGCCGTCGTAGAACGAGTCCCTCGTCCGGTTCACGATCGCCATGACCAGCGCCCGGTCGCTCGGGACCGGGCGGGAGCCGAACCGCAGTGCTGTGGTCACGACTCCCGATCGTGCCATGCGGCCGATCACCCGAGGTGGTGACCGCTGTCTCCGGGGGCGGGGCACCGGCGCGGGCGGGACTACAGTGAAGACGACCTAGGAGGGTTCGCCGTGTTCTACCGCGCGCTGCGTTCGGTGTTGTCGTTCCTCGCCAGGCTCTTCTTCCGCCCGACCGTCGTGGGCGCGAACCTGGTCCCGGCGAAGGGGCCGGTGATCCTGGCCATCAACCACCTGGCGGTCATCGACAGCTTCGTGGTGCCGCTGATGCTCTCGCGCAAGGTGGCGTTCCTGGCCAAGGCCGAGTACTTCACCGCGACCTCGCTGCGCGGGCGGCTGGTGGGCACCCTGTTCCGCGCCCTGGGCGCGATCCCGGTCCAGCGCGACAACAGCCGGGCCGCGCTGCTGTCGCTGGAGGTCGCGGGCGCCGTCCTCGACCGCGGCGACGCGTTCGCCATCCACCCGGAGGGCACCCGCTCCCTCGACGGCAAGCTGCACCGCGGCCGCACCGGGGTGGCCCAGCTCGCCCTGGAGCACGGGGCGCCGGTGGTGCCGGTGGCCCTGGTCGGCACCGACCGGGTGCAGCCCGCGGGCACCCGCGTACCCCGGCCGCGCCGGATCAAGGTGGTCTTCGGCGAGCCGCTGGACTTCTCCCGCTACGCGGGCCTGGGCAACTCGCTGCCGATCCGCCGCGCGGTGACCGACGAGGTCATGTACGCGCTGATGGAGCTGTCCGGCCAGGAGTACGTCGACAGCTACCACAAGCGCCCCGACGCCGCCTGAGCTACCGCGGCGCGACCGCGTCCAGGGCCTCGTCGACCGTCCTGGTGACCACCAGGAAGTCCAGGGACGCGGGGGAGACGAACCCCTTCGAGGCCAGCCCGCGGGTCCACTCCAGCAGCCCGGCGTAGTGGTCGTCCGGGTCCAGCACGACCACCGGTTTGCGGTGCATCCCCAGGTAGCCCGCGGTCCACACCTCGAACAGCTCCTCCAGCGTGCCCAGCCCGCCCGGCAGGGCCAGGAACGCGTCGGCGTGGTCGTCCATGATCCGCTTGCGCTCGCGCATGGTGTCCACCACGACCAGCTCGTCGGCCTCGGGGTCGGCCACCTCCAGGTCCACCAGGCCCCGCGGGATCACCCCCAGGGTGTGCCCGCCGCCGCGGCGGACCGCGCGGGCCACCGCGCCCATCATGGCCGCGCCGGACCCACCCCAGACCAGCGACCAGCCGCGGTCGGCGATGCCCGCGCCCACCTCGTCGGCGAGGTTGAGGTGGCCGCGCGGGACGTTCGAGTTCGACGCGCAGTAGACGCACACCCTGTGCCCGGCCATCAGTGCGCGTCGCTCCAGGCCTGGTAGGCGTTCTCCACGACCTGCACGGCGTCGTCGACGTCGTCGGTGAGGTGCAGCAGCGCCATGTCCTTCTCGCCGATCTTGCCGCTCTTGAGGACCGAGTTGCGCAGCCAGTCGTAGAGCCCGCCCCAGTACTCGGTTCCGAAGAGGACGACCGGGAACTTGGTGACCTTCTTGGTCTGCACCAGGGTCAGCGCCTCGAACAGCTCGTCGAGCGTGCCGAAGCCGCCGGGCAGGCAGATGAAGGCCTGCGAGTACTTGATGAACATCGTCTTGCGGGCGAAGAAGTAGCGGAAGTTCACGCCCAGGTCGACCCACTCGTTGAGGCCCTGCTCGAACGGCAGCTCGATGCCCAGGCCCACGGAGAACCCGCCCGCGTCGGACGCGCCGCGGTTGACCGCCTCCATCACCCCCGGCCCGCCGCCGGTGATCGAGGCGAACCCGGCCTCGGCCAGCGCCGCGCCGATCCGCTGGCCCAGCTTGTACTCCTCGTGGTCGCGCGCGGTGCGCGCCGACCCGAACACGGTGACCGCCCGCGGCACCTCGGCCAGCGCGCCGAAGCCCTCGACGAACTCGGCCTGGATCCGCAGCACCCGCCACGGGTCGGTGTGCACCCAGTCGCTGGGCCCGCGCGAGTCCAGCAGCCGCTGGTCGGTGGTGGTCGCCTCGTCGCTGCGGTCGCGCCGCAGCGTCACCGGTCCGCGCTGGCGCTCGCGCGGCGGCTCGTCCTTCTTCGGCTCGCTTGTCACGGCCGCGAGTCTAGGGTGATCACCCCATGTCCGGCGGTCGGAAAACGCCCGCCCCGGCAAACAGCGGGCGAACGGGCCGGACCGACCGCCGGGCGATCACCGGGCGTGCCCGGGGACGGGGAGCGCGAGTTCGACCTCGAGCTGGTCCTGGTGGGCCGGGTTGGGCTCGCCGCGGCCGGTGGGCGCGAAGCCGAGGCGGTCGTAGAAGCGGCGGGCCCGCGCGTTGTGCTCCCACACCCAGGCGGTGACCGTGTCGATCCCCAGCTCCCGGGCCCGCCCGACGACCGCCGCGACCAGCTCGTCGGCGAGCCCGCCGCCGCGGTGGCCGGGGGCCAGCCACAGGGAGACCAGCTCCAGCCCGGCCGGGTCCACCGCGCCCGCGACCAACCCGACCGGGGTGCCGTCGACCAGGGCGGCGAACACGGCGTGCCGGGACGGCCAGGACCGCCAGTCGGCCTCGGTGAACGCCTCCTCCCTGGCCAGGGTGGAGGCGAAGGCGTGCGGGCTGTCGACGAGGGCGGCGAGGCGCACGGCCCGCAGCGCCGACCAGTCCTGCGGGGTGAGGCGGGTGACCTCGGGCATGGGCACATCGTCGGGGCGGGGCCGTGGTGTCGGCAACCGCGTTTCCGCCGGGCGTGACACGATCCCCCCGTGACCACCGCACTGATCTACCTCGTCGTCATGGTGCTCGTGGCGGGCGTGGTGTTCCTGCTGGCCTCGGTCGTGTTCGGCCGGGGCGAGGAGCTGCCGCCGCTGGCCCCCGGCGCGTCGCCCACCCGCCTGCCCGCCACCGACGTCACCGGCGGCGACCTGGAATCGGTCCGGTTCCAGCTCGCCCTGCGCGGCTACAAGATGTCCGAGGTCGACTGGGTGCTGCGCAGGCTCGGCACCGAGATCGACACCCTGCGAGCCAGGGTGGCCGAGCTGGAGCGCACCAGGGAGGCGGCCGAATGATCGAGGTCACCGAGCGGGTCGCGGTCGCCGCCCCCTCCGACACCACCTGGGCCGCGCTGACCGACTGGACGCGCCAGGGCGAGTGGATGCTGGGCACGAGGGTCCGCATCACCGAGGGCGACGGGCACGGCGTCGGCTCCGGCCTGTCGGCGTTCACCGGGGTGCTCGGGCTGGGGTTCACCGACACCATGCGCATCACCACCTGGGAGGCCCCCAAGCGCGTCGAGGTCCTGCACACCGGCGGGGTCGTGCGCGGCACCGGCCTGTTCCAGGTGCAGCCGCGCGGCGGCGACGCCTCCACCTTCGTCTGGCACGAGCGGCTGGAACTGCCGCTGGGCCGTGCGGGCGAACTGGGCTGGCGCGTCGTCGGCCCCGGGTTCCGGTTGGGGGTCCGCTACTCGCTGCGCCGCTTCGCCCGCTTCGCGGAGACCTACCGGTGAACCGCGTCCGCTGCGCCTGGGGCGACTCCACCCCCGACTACGCCGACTACCACGACACCGAGTGGGGCGTCCCGCTGCACGGCCGCGACGCCCTGTTCGAGCGGATCAGCCTGGAGGCGTTCCAGTCCGGGCTGTCCTGGATCACCATCCTGCGCAAGCGGGAGAACTTCCGCCGCGCCTTCGCCGGGTTCGTCCCGGACGCGATCGCCGCCTTCGACGCGGCCGACGTCGAGCGCCTGATGGCCGATCCCGGCATCGTCCGCAACCGCGCCAAGGTCACCGCGACCATCACCAACGCCAAGGCCGTGCTCGCCATGGACACCGACCTCGACGCCCTGCTCTGGTCGTTCGCCCCCGAGGTCAAGCCCGCCCGCCCGAAGACGGTGGCCGACGTCCCCGCCACCACCCCCGAGTCCACGGCGATGTCGAAGGCGCTGAAGAAGCGCGGCTTCGCCTTCGTCGGCCCCACCACCTGCTACGCCCTGATGCAGGCCACCGGCATGGTCGACGACCACGTGGTGACCTGCTGGCGCGCGAATCCCGAGAACCCGGTCCCGGCCTAGAGCCTGTCCTCAAAGCAGGCGACCACCCCCGCAACCGCCGGCCCGGTGACCAACTGCCCGGGTGGGTGGATGTGCTTGGGTGGGGGTGCCGATCATGTGCAAGCCTGCTTGGGCTGTGGGGCATCTCTTCAGCCCCACTCGGTCACACTGGGCGCATGATCGGCGTAGGGGCCCCGCCCAAGCGGATCCACCCACCCGGGCACCAGCGACAAAATCCCGGCTTTGAGGACACGGCCTAGCGGCCCTCGAACACCGGCTCCCGCTTGGCCACGAACGCCTCCACGGCCGCGCGGTGGTCGGCCGTCGCACCGGCCCTGGCCTGCGTCTCGCCCTCGGCGACCAGCCCCTCGGCCAGCGGAGCCCCGGCCGAGCGCAGCATGGCCTCCTTGATCAGCGCGTAGGCCGTGGTCGGGCCAGCCGCCATCCTGGCCGCCAGCGCCTGCGCGGCGGGGAGCACCTCCGCGGCCGGGAGCACCTGCCCGACCATGCCGAGCCGCAGCGCCTCCTCGGCGGCCACCGGCTTGGCCAGCAGCATCATCTCCATCGCCCGCCCGTAGCCGATGAGCCGCGGCAGCGTCCAGGCCGCGCCCGAGTCGGCGGTGAGGCCGACGTTGGCGAAGGCCATCAGGAACTTCGCCGAGTCGGCGGCGATGCGCAGGTCGCAGGCGTAGGCGAAGGAGGCGCCCGCGCCCGCGGCCATGCCGTTCACCGCGGCGATGATCGGCTTGGGCATCCCGGTGATGGCGGTGACGATCGGGTTGTAGTGCTCCTCCACCGTCGACAGCGGTGCCGGGTCGTCCGCGCGCAGCAGTTCGACGTGCTCCTTGAGGTCCTGGCCCGCGCAGAACGCCTTCCCGGCGCCGGTCAGCACCACCGCGCGCACCGACGCGTCGGCCGCGGCGGTGGTCAGCGCGTCGAGCAGGGCCTCCTTGAGCGCCACCGTGAGCGAGTTGTACGCCTCCGGCCGGTTCAGGGTCAGCGTGCGCACGCCGTCGCGGTCCTCGGTCAGCAGTGCCGTGTCGGACATCGGGTTCCCTTCCACGCGGTGTACCCCTGCTTACCACCCGGGCACCCAGCCAGGAAGCGGGCCGCCGCCGTGTGCCCACCGACACCGCGGCGCGCGCGGGGCCGGTGCCGGTGGCGCACCACTTTGGACACCGCGGTCCGAATAGCGGGAATGCCGAGGCCGGCTCGGGTAGGCGGCGGTGGCTCCGCCGCGGGTGCGCGGGTGCCCGGCGGGGGCGCGCGGGAGCCGGGTCCGGCGGCCGCCCGGGGCGGGCCGTCAGCCCATCGTGGCCGGTCACCCGACACGCGATGATCGGTTCGATTTCACCCGCCGCGACCGGATGGGGGAGAATGTCATCCGACCCGGCCGTCCGACGCGTGCGGAGGCCAGCGCCGGGTGGGCAGGCTATGACGGAGGGAGCACGCTATGGCGGCCATGAAGCCCCGGACCGGTGACGGTCCCCTCGAAGTGACTAAGGAGGGCCGGGGCATCGTGATGCGCGTCCCGCTCGAGGGCGGTGGACGCCTCGTCGTGGAGATGACGCCGGAGGAGGCGGGCAACCTCGGGGACGCGCTCAAGTCCGCCTCCGGCTGAGCCGCGACCGCCCCACCACCCCACCACCCGCTTCCCGAGCATCCCAGCCGGAGGAACCTTGTCCACGCCGGTGCCGACCCTGCCGACGACGCTGCCCGACGTGGAGGTGGCGGCCTCGGTGCGGGGCGGTCTGCCGCTCGTCGTGCTCAGCCGCAGTTCGGCGGACGGCCCCCCGCTGCTCGGGCCCGGCGGTGACGACCTCGGCGCCGACTGGGCGAGCGCGGTCGCGCTGTCCGGCCGGGCGGGCGAGGTGCAGCCCGGCCCCGCCGACGCGGCGGCGGCCTGGGTGCTCGGGGTGGGCGAGGGGACCGCGGCGGACTGGCGGGCGGCGGGCGCGGCACTGGTCCGCGCCGTGGACGCGCGG
>NZ_JAJCXD010000033.1:0-5279 GCF_021056305.1 Actinokineospora sp. PR83 | reverse complement strand
CAGGCCGTCGCCCGCGGCCGCGATCGGCCCGGCCTGACCGGCCACGGCGGCCCGGCACTGTTCGATCGCCTGCAGGTTGTAGTCCACGCCGGTCACGGTCCGACCCCCTCCGAGCAGTTCGGTGCTGGGACCTCAGACGGGGGCCGCGGCGGGCCGGTTCCCCACCGGTTCAGACCTCTTCGAGCAACTCCCACACGCACCCGGCCAGGCGGGCGTTGTCCGCCGGGGTGATGGTGCTCCACATGCGACCGTCGTTGCTCGGCCTGGTCAGGTAGACGTACCGGCCCGCCTCGGTGTCGTGGAAGGACACGACCCGGTCGGCCCGCCTGCGCCGCTGGTCGCGGCCCACCCGCTCCGCCCCGAGCTGCCCGCGCACCCGCATCCCGGTGACCATGCTCACCAGCTCCTGGGCGTCGGACAGCAGGACGCCGCCCTGGTACAGCGTGGTGACCATGCCCTGCGGGTTGCCGCCCGCCGCCCTGTCCGCGTCGAGCAGCAGCTCGGTCGGCAGGCTCACCGACCGCCCCGGCCCGGCCGGGACCTCACCGGCGATCGACACCGCCGCCTCGGCGATCGCCGTCGCCCGCGTCGGGATCAACCACACCTCCTCCCGGTCGACCGCGGCGAGCATCGCCTGCTCGCCCGAGGTCACCGCGAGGGCCTTGATCTGCCGGTCCGTCCACACCCAACTGTCCACGGACAGCCTGGGGTGGGCGAGCAGGCTCAGCCGGTCGGCCAGCTCCGGCACCACCCGCCCGCGCTCGACCAACCCCCGCTGCTCCAGCGAGGCGAACGCGCCCTCGACCAAGCCTGCCCGCTCGGTGTAGGTGGTCCCCGGGCTCGGCACGTCGACCGCCACGTGCCTGCGCGGCAACCGCTCGGCCTCCCACACGACGTCGAACTCCAGCGCCGAGAGCACTGTGGTGGTCGTGGCGCTGGTGGACAAGCTCAGTCGTCCTGGCCCAGCACCGGCGACACCACGAGCCGGTCGTCGCCGAAGACGTCCTCGGAGTCGATCCCGTACTTGCGCACGTGCTCGTCGTCGTCCTCCCCCGGCGCCCCGGCCCCGGCCGCCGCGGGCGACATCAGCGAGGAACCGCGCCCACCGCGCGTCCCCCCGAGCCGCTCGGCGTTGCGCGCCGCCCTGGCCTCCTCCTCCGGAGCCCCGGCGATCGCCGACTTGTTGTTGCGCGCCTCCGACCCGTCCACGCCCGCGGCACCGGCGACGCCCTTGCCGCCGCCCCCGCGGACCAGCCGGTCCTTCTCCAGCGCGGACCCGACCCCGGCCCCGGCCCCACCGGCACCGGCGATGCCCGCGGCCGTGGCCACCCCGTCGACCAGACCCGGGCCGAACCCGGGCCGGAACCCGGTCAAGCCGCCACCACCGGGCGCCAACCCACCCGGGGAACCACCGGTCGGCCCGATGCCCGCGATCCGGCCGTTGCCGAGGGGATTGCCGCCCCCGGGCGGGGAGTTGACACCGCCGGGGTTGTTGAAGTTGCCGGAGTTGTTGGGGCTGTTGCTCCCGGATCCGCCGGAGCCGCTGCCACCGCCCCCGTCGATGCCGGAGAACACCCCCGCCTGGTTCCCGGCCGCGAGGCTGATGCTCCCCGGTGAACCGGGGGCCCCAGCGGCACCGGTGGGGGTGAAGGAACCGGGGTTGCCGGTGAAGCTCTGCGCGGACGTGCCCCCGAGGTGCGGCGCGGGCTGCGCCACCAGGTCCAACCCGGGCGGCACGGGCAGCGCCTGCGCACCCCCGATGGCCGACTGGCTGCCCCGGCTGTAGTCGTTCATCGCCGCCGCGGCGGCGTCGTGCGCGGCCCGGGTCTCCTCGACCTTGCGCGCGTTGTCGGTGGTGTAGCCGAACGTGCCCGCGAGGTCGTCGAAGAACCCCGTCTGGGTGGGGCCGCGCAACTCCCCGCCCTGGGGCGCGGCGTTGCGGGTGGAGTCGAAGACCGCACCCTGCTCACCCACGTTCGCACCGGTCGCCCCCGCCCGGGTCCCCGCGTCCTCGGCGTAGACGCTCGCCGCCTTGGTCGCCTCCTGCCCCCGCTGCGAGGCGTCGCCCTCCCACTCCACGCCGATCTTGGCCAACTCCTGGCGCAGCGTGCGGTCGGTCTGGTCCAAGCCGTCGGCGATCCGCTTGAGCGCCCCGACGGCCCGGTCGAGGCTGTCCGAGCCGGGGCCGCCGCGCAACGCGTCGAGCTGGGCGGCGAGGGCCTGGTAGCTGTAGCCCTGGAACCGCAGGTCGCCGAGTCCGTAGTCGTTCGCCATGTCAGCCCCTCACCTCGAAGCCCGCAAGGTCGCGAGAGCGAGCTCCGCGGCCTCCTGGCTCATCTGGCACAACTGTTCCTGGGTGAACGTGAGTGGACTGACCGCGTCCGCGCTCACCATCAACTGCTGGCCCGGCGCGACGTCGATCGTCGTCGTGCAGTCCACGGAGTTGGGCCCGTCCCCGGGGATGAAGTACTGGGCGGCACCGTAACCGCCGACGGAGACCAACGCGGCCTCGACGTTGCGCTTGCCGGTCAGCCACGGACCGATGCCCTCGGTCGTCACGGCGGTGAGCCTGTAGTCGTGGTACGGCGCTTGCTCGGAAACATCGAGGACGCACTCTTTCGCACCCGCGAAAGCTTCACTCTTGTCGACAGTCGATCGGGTGCGGTTCACCTTCAACTGCTTGAGCTGATCAGTGGTCATCAGTGCGCACGGATCGACCGAGTCGAGCTTGAGGTCAGCAGGCCGCGCCGGGATGTCCACAGTCGGGGGCGGTTGCGTAGTCGCCGAACCCGAAGGGGGACCGCTCGGCGCAGTCTCCCGGGACGTAGGGGTGCCACTCTCACTGGTGGTGCATGCGACCGCGCCGAGCGCCAGGACGGCGATCGACGCGGACAGCAGCAGTCGACTAGACAACGCGGGATCCTCCGAGCGCGGAGGTGATCTGCTCCTCGTTGTAGCCGTAGTCTTTCGCCGTGGCCCTGAGCTGGCTGACCAGCTTGTTCAGGCCCAGGATGTACTCCTGTACCCGCACCGCGTAGGAGTCTTCGTTCCTGATCAGGATGTCGTTCCACGCCTCGGTCATCCGCTGGGACACCTCGTCGTCACCGGGCGGCACGATCTCGAGGTCGTCGTGGGCGTCGTCGAAGGTGTCCTTGAGCTCGTCCACCTGGTTCTGGATGATCTTGGCGGCGGCGAGGACGTTGTCGTGGTTGACGACGAAGTGGCCGCCGCTGGACGGGGCCGTGCCGCGGGTGAGGTTGTCGAGCAGGTTGGCGGCGCCGCCGAGCAGACCGCCGACCACACCGCCCAGCGCCCCGAGTGGGTTGGCATCCATGTCACGCACCCCCGGTACTCATCGTGACCGTGTCATCTCCGGTTGCAGGTTACCAACGTGCTGGTAGGGCCTACCTGAACTTTGACGGAGAAAACCCGGTCGCGGTTCCCGCTAGTCGGGGAGGGTGATCTCGCCGTCGGCGGCGCGGAGGGCGATGTCGGTGCGGTGGTGGGAGCCGGGGAGGTGGACGGCGTCGACGCGGTGGTAGGCGTCGGCGCGGGCGGTGCGGAGGTCGGGGCCGGTGCCGACGACGGCGAGGACGCGGCCACCGGCGGAGACCAGGGCGCCGTCGTCGCGGCGGCGGGTGCCCGCGTGCAGGACGCCCTCGCCCTCGGCGCCGGTGATGACGTCGCCGGTGCGGGGGCGGCCGGGGTAGCCGTCGGCGGCGACGACGACCGTGACGGCGGAACCGGGCGCCCACTCCAGCGGCGGGTGGGCGGCGAGGGTGCCGGTGGCGGCGGCGTGCAGGAGGGTGGACAGGGGGCTGCGCAGCATGGCCAGCACGGCCTGCGTCTCCGGGTCGCCGAAGCGGCAGTTGAACTCGATCACCTCGGGCCCCTTCGAGGTCATCGCCAGGCCCGCGTACAGCAGCCCGGAGAACGGGGTGCCGCGCCGCGCCATCTCGTCGACGACCGGCTGCACGATGCGCTCGACCACGTCGTCGGCCAGCCCCTCGGGCGCCCAGGGCAGCGGGGTGTAGGCGCCCATGCCGCCGGTGTTGGGCCCGGCGTCGCCGTCGCCGACGCGCTTGAAGTCCTGGGCGGGCAGCAGCGGCACCACGGCCCCGGCGGTGTCGACCACGCAGAACAGGGAGACCTCGGGGCCGTCGAGGAACGACTCGAGGAGCACCGGGTGCCCGCCGTCGAGCAGCGTCATCGCGTGGGCGCGGGCGGCCACCAGGTCCTTGGTGACCACGACGCCCTTGCCCGCGGCGAGCCCGTCGTCCTTGACCACCCAGGTGGGCCCGAACCGCGTCAGGGCGGCGTCGAGGCGGGCGGGGTTGTCCACGACCTCGCTGTGCGCGGTCGGCACCCCCGCGGCGGTCATGACGTCCTTGGCGAACGCCTTCGACCCCTCGATCCGCGCCGCCTCGGCCCCCGGCCCGAAGCAGGCGATGCCCGCCGCGCGCACCGCGTCGGCCGCCCCGGCCACCAGCGGCCCCTCGGGCCCGATGACGACGAGGTCGGCCTTCCACCGCCCGGCCAGCTCGACCACGGCGGCGGGGTCCACGGCGTCGACCCCGTAGGTCTCCGCCAGCGCGGCTGTCCCGGCGTTGCCGGGCGCGCACGCCAGCGCGACCACCTCGGGGTCCTTCGACAAGGCGAGGACCAGGGCATGCTCGCGGGCGCCAGACCCGATCACCAGGACACGCACGAGGAGCGAGCGTAGAGGCTGTGCGCCGAACGGCGGTAATCGAGTGGCCGGTGCGCACCCCACCCGCCTCCGGTCGCCGTCAACCCGGGTCGGCGTCGGCTGCTCGCGGCGGGCACGTTCCCCGAGGCCCACGGCCCCTCCCCGAGGCGCCGCACCTGGGCCGACGCGAGTGGCCCGCGGTTGTCCACAGGGAGGGGCAAGTGGTTGACAAATCTGGCGGCGTGCACCACACGGGAGCCATCCACAGCCCCCACCCTCCCGAGGGGATCTGCGGCCCTTGGGCCATTCTACCAGCGGGAATACGAGTTGGGGGCGCTGTTGATCTTGCCTGTGGACAAGTTCTGTCGCTGGGATGGGTGACGTTTCGGGGACGGGGTCGGTCTGTTCTGGGGAGGCCGGGTGGGTGGGCACCAGGAGGGCGCCGGAGGTGGGCGCCCGGGAGGGCGCGGGCAGGTGATCGGGCTGGACTTCGCCAGGGGTCGGGCCAGGCCGGGCGGGTCGAGGTCGGGGTCGGGCGGGTCGAGGTCGGGGTCGGGCGGGTCGAGGTCGGGGTCGGGCGGGTCGAGGTCGG
>NZ_JAJCXD010000032.1:0-55440 GCF_021056305.1 Actinokineospora sp. PR83 | reverse complement strand
AGCCGCCGCACGGCCTCCCCGAGGGCGGTGCGCGCCGCCCGGTCGCCCAGGGCCCGCCGGGCCAGCGCCGCGGTGGCCGCCACGCCGTCGCGCACCGGTTTGCGCAGCCACGCCGTCAGCAGGTCGTTGCGCAGCTCCAGCACGCGCCGGGCGTGCGCGCCGCCGCGCCGGGGCGAGGGGTGGTGGTGGGCGACCGCGGTGTCGAGGTAGCAGCACGACCAGCCGCCCGCCGCCAGGTCCCAGGCCAGCAGCCGCTCCTCGCCGAGGAAGAACAGCAGCGGGTGTATCCCGCCGACGCCCAGGTATGCCTCGCGGCGCACCACGGCCGCGCAGCACAGGAAGCCGAGCACCGACGGCCCCGGCAGGTCCGGGTCGCGCCCCAGCGGGCTGTCGGCCAGCAGGTGGTTGATGGGGTCGGGCCGCTGCTGCTCGCCCACCAGCGTCCGCCCGGTGACCAGGCCCAGCCGCGGGTGCGCGTCGAAGGCCGCCTCCACCCGCGCCAGCGCCCCAGGCGCCCACCACGAGTCGTCGTCGCTGAAGGCGACGTACGGGGTCCGGGCGGTGCGGACCCCGAGGTTGCGCGCGGAGGCGCCGAGGTTGCGGTGCAGCCCCAGCACCCGGACGTGGGGGAACCGCGCGCGGACGCACTGGGCGGTCCCGTCGGCGGACCCGTTGTCCACCACGACGACCGGCGTGCCGGGTGCCCCGTCGTCGAGGTGGCGCAGGGTTCGCAGCAGACCGTCGCACCGGTTCCGGGTCGCGATGACGATCGTGGTGCGGGAGGTGCTCATGCCCAGGTGCTACCCGTGCACCGCGCACTTATCCACCGGTGCGGTGATCCGGTGCTCTCACCGGCCGGGGGCGTCGGGCACCTCGGGGCCGAGGTCGGTGCCGACGACCTCCCGCACCCCATCGACGACGGTGATCGAACCGATGAGGCCGGTGATCTCCAGGACGCGGTGGGGTGCGCTACCGGGTGGGGCCACCACGGTGAAGGCGGCCCCACCGCCCGCGCAGCGTCCCCAGGCGTTGACCAGCAGTCCCAGGCCGGGGGAGCCGAGGAAGGTCAGCCCGGTCAGGTCGACCACCAGGTGGCGGTCACCCACCGCCCGGAGGGCGTCGTCCAGCGCGGCGCGCGCCACCGGGGCGGTCGCCAGGTCGAGTTCCCCGGCGAGACGGGCCACGAGGTGCGACGGCGTCCCCTCGGTGGAGACGTCGATCCCGGGTCCGGGCATGTCATTCCCCTCCGCGCGTTGTCACGAGCCCGGTCGGCGTTGTGTGCCGGACCAAGCGCGATCAGCCACCGGGGGTCAGCGCGGTGTCCAGTGCCCATTCCGCGTGCTCGGTGCGCGCGAGGGTGAACCCGCTCCGGGGGAGGGTGGGGATGCGGTTGAGCGGGATGTCGAGGTCCTGCTCGGGGACCGCGTGGTCGAGCCGGGCAAGGCGCGGTGCCAGCGCGGCGAGGATGGTGATGACGATGTCCTCGCCGGGGCAGCGGTGCCCGGTGCGGGGGTCGCCGCCGCCCTGGGGAATCAGCTCGAAGGGGCCGATCTCGCGGTTGAGGAAGCGCTCGGGGGAGAAGGCGTAGGGGTCGGGGAACAGGGCCGGGTCGTGGTTGTGGCCGTAGACGTCCAGCAGGACCATCGCGCCCTTCGGGATGTCCTGGCCGTGGAAGGTCAGGTCCCGGGCGGCCAGACCGCCGAGGAACGGCGCGAAGGGGTAGAAGCGGCGGACCTCGTGGGCGAAGGCCACCGCGTACTCCCGGTCGCCGCCCGCCAGCCGGGCCCGGGTCTCCGGCCAGCGGTGCAGGGCGTGGGCGCTGAAGGTCAAGAACCAGGAGATGGCCACGGTGGGGCGGACGATGTTGAGCACCTCCACCGCCGCGACCCGGGGTTCGAGCAGGTCCCCGCCCTCGTCGACGTGGGAGGCGACCGCCCGGACCGCGCTGTCGGGGGCCACGTCCACCGAGCCGTCGCGAATACCGGTGATGGTGTCGGCGATGCGCTTCTCCAGGCGACCGCGAGCGGCGCGGGCCTTGAAGTGCCGGGGCGCCGGGGTGGCGAACCCGTCGACCATCGTGACCAGGTCCGCCGCGACCGGGGCGACCTCCGCGGGCGGCAGCGGCAACCCGACCCAGGCGAACACCGCCTCGGTCAGCACCCGGCTCGCCTCCTCGAACAGCGTCACCGGCCGGTCGACGACCCAGTTCGCCACGGTCGCGTCCCAGGCCGCGGTGGTCCGGTCGACCAGGTCGGTGATGCCCTCCCGGTTCATCAGCAGACCGGTGAACAGGGACTTGCGGCGCCGGTGGTCGGCGGCGTCGAGCGTGTGCACGGCACCGTGGCCGAACAGGGTGCTCTTGACCGGCTCCGGCAGGGCACCGTGGCGGTGCACGTTGCGCTCGTCGTAGAACAGCCGCGCGGCGTCCTCACCGTGGATGCAGACCGCGCGCTGACCCATCAGCCGCGTCCGCACGACGGGGGCGTTCTCGGCGCGCAGCCGATCCGGGAGCCAGGCGTAACCCTTCGTCAGCACAGCGAGCGATTCGTCCATGGGGGCGTCTACCCGTCCCGGGCGCGTCGAAACCGCCGGGAACCGGTTTTGGTGATCGTCACCTGTGGCTCTGACCACCCGTTCGTGGCCGGTGGACGCTGCCCGTTGTCGTGCAGCGCACCGCTCCGGGTGGGTTCGGACGCCGCCCGCGGGGTAGACCGGGTGCGGACCGGAAAGGACGAGAGCGCGCCGTGGGGCGCCGCCCACCGAACCGGAAGACCGATGACAACGAGCGGGGCGGACGATGAACGAACGACAGGGCGACGGTCGGCACGAGCGCGCGGCGGCACCGCGCACACCCGCGCGGTGGTTGTGCGCGGCGCTGGGCGCGGTCCTGCTCGTGCTGGGCGTGGTGGGTCTGGTCCAGAGCGGACTCGACGGCTTCGCCAGCACACCGGCGGCCACGACCGAGGGCACCGTGGGCGGTTTGGGTGGTTCGACGCTGCTCAACCTGGTGCACATCGGACTGGGGCTGCTGGCGCTGCTCGCCGCACTGCGCAAGGCCGCCCGCCTCGCGGGCCTGTTCGGCTGCCTGGTCTTCACCGCGCTGCTGGCCTACGACATCGTCGCGCTCATCGACAACGCCCCCGGTGAACCGGCCGGGGTGCACACGCCCATCCTCGTCGTGCACGGTGTTGGCCTGCTCGCCTCCATCGCGATCGCCTGGCTGGAAGGCCGCGCCGACGGCGACTACGCCGGTGACCGCGCGGACCGGGGCACCAACAAGGACATCCCGCGCCACGCCGACTGACCATCAGTGTCGTGTGGATCGACTGAGTACTCCGACCGGGGGTCGCCATCCCGTTCCACGAGGGATGTCGGCCCCCGGTCGACAGCGTCAACCCACAGGGGTGAGCAGGTCGTTCTCCAGCACCGCCTCCAGGGACAGCGTCCGGTAGCCCTGCTCCTCGAACAGCACGGTCAGCCGGTCGTCCGCCACGGACATCACCGTGCCCGCGCCCCACTCGGCGTGCCGCACCCCCTGCTGCACGGCGAAGCCCGCCGCCTCCCTGGTCAGGGTGCTCGCCGTTCCCGCCGCGCAGGTGTCGCACGCCCCGCACGGGTGGTCGAGCACCTCGCCGAAGTAGCCCAGCAGGTGCTGCCTGCGGCAGCCCGTGGTCTCCGCGTAGGCGCGCATCATGTGCAGGCGCGAGCTGACCACCCGCCGATGCCCCTCGGCCGCCTCGGTCGCCAGCTCGATCGCCCGTCGGGGCCCGACCTCCGGATCGCGGTAGTCCAGGTCCCCCGACGGTGACACGTCCACCACACCAGCCTGGTCGAGGTGGTTGAGCGCCCGGGTGCGGCGTGCCGGGGCGGCGGACACCTCCTCGGTGAACTCGGCGCGGGTCAGGTGCCCGCCGTGGGCCCGCACCGCCGACACCACCTCCGCGATGGTGTCCTCCGGCACGCGCGACCCGGTGAGGAAGCGCTGCAACGCCATGTCCTCGGCCCGGTAGAACAACTCCACCGCGGCCGGTTCGCCGTCGCGGCCCGCGCGGCCGATCTGCTGGTAGTAGGAGTCCAGCGACTCCGGGGCGGCGGCGTGCACGACGAAGCGCACGTCCGGCTTGTCGATGCCCATGCCGAACGCGGAGGTCGCCACCACGACGTCGAGGTCACCGGCGAGGAAGTCGCGGTGCACCTGCTCGCGGTCGGCCTTGCGCATCCCCGCGTGGTAGCCCGCGACGCGGACCCCGGCCGCGGCGAGGGCGTCGCGGTGGTCCTCGCAGTCGCGCCTGCTGGCGGTGTAGAGCAGGCCGGGCCTGGTCGCCGCGTCGGCGGCCAGCTCGCGCACCCGGTGCACCACCGCGGTGCGGCGCTCGGTGTCGTCGGTGTGGGTGTGCACGGTCAGGTGCAGGTTGGGCCGGTCGAAGCCCGCGACGACGAGCCTGGGCTCGCGCATGTGCAGCCGCTCGACGATGTCGTCGCGCACCGGCGGCGCCGCGGTGGCCGTCAGCGCCACGGTCGTGGGGTGCCCCAGCCGCTCGACCGCCTGGTGCAGCCGCAGGTAGTCGGGCCGGAAGTCGTGGCCCCAGGCGGAAACGCAGTGCGCCTCGTCGACGACGAACAGGGCCACCTCGGACCCGGCCAACTCGTCGAGCACGTCCTCCCTGGACAGTTGCTCCGGTGCCAGGAACAGGTACCGCACCGCGCCGTCGCGCACCGCCCGCCACGCCGCGCGGTTCTCCTCGGCCGAGCGCGTCGAGTTCACCGCCACCGCCGCCGAACCAGCGCCGAGTCCCTCGATCTGGTCCTGCTGCAAGGCGATCAGCGGCGACACCACCACGGTCACCCCCGGCAGCAGCAGGGCGGGGACCTGGTAGACCGCCGACTTCCCGGCCCCCGTGGGCAGCACCACCAGCACGTCCTCACCGCCCATCACCGCCGCCATCGCGGTGAGCTGCTCCGCGGTCAGGCTGGTCCAGCCGAACTCGGCCTCGGCGGTGCGCCGCAGGAGGTCGAGGTGTTCCCGTTGCCCCGTCACGGCGGCCGGGTACCACCGGTCTCCGCACTGACACGCCGGGTTCCTTCCCCGTTCGGCTGGGAAAATCGAGGTGTCAACCGACCCGTCCGGGGAACCCGCCACCCATGTCCCAGAAAGACATCTTGCTGTACGCGATGCGGGTGCCGCTCATGGTTTCGATACTGCGTTCGACCCGGGCGCGGGTGCGGTCGGTGCTCGGCGGGTTCGCGGTGCCGCAGGAGCTGAGCGACGCCGTGGTCTGGGTGCTCGACACGGCATTGAGCAGCGCGATCGGGTGGCGCCGCAGGGAGAACCGGCTGGCGACCCTGGAGGCGGAGGTGGCGCTGCACGTCGACGACGACTCCGTGGTGCTGACCGCGGTCGACCACTTCTCGTGGACCGGGGAGACCCTGCGGGGCCGCGGGCCGGACGCCCGGGAGTGGATGATCGTCCGCGATTTCGCCGACCGGGTGACGCTCACCGAGGGCAGCCCCGCCACCTTCACCGCGGTCTTCCGCCGCACCCCCTGAACCGGCCGCCGCCTCAGCGGTGGGTGGAGGCGTGGCGTCCTGTCCGGCTCCCCACGTAGGCGGGCTCGCGGAGGGCGGCGAGCCACCGCGGCGACGTCCGCAACCCCGCCGCGTTGCCCAGGGGGTCGAAGCCGACCTCCTGCTCGACCACCGCGGTGACGTCGAGCAGCCCGACCCGCGCTCCGTTCAACCGCAGGTCCCAGCCGAAGGGGAGGGCGGGCACGAGCGCGTCGAGCCGGGTCCCGGAGGGCAGCCCACGCGGTACGGCACGCAGCACGCCCCGGCCGCCGTCACCCACCAGTGCGACGATGCTGCTGTAGAGAGCCCGGTCCCAGCCGAGCCCGGGGGACGGCAGCCCGCGCAGCGGCCCCGGCCCGCAGCTCGACAGCAGCAGGTCCCACGGCAGGCCGTCCACGGTCGTCCGGATGCCGAGGCCGAGGATGTCCGGTGCGCCGCCGGGGAGACCGACGCCCTTGGACACGCGGACCAGGGCCGGGGTCGGTTCCACCGGCAGGGGGAACCAGGGCGGGCACCCGTCGACCGCGTGGACCTCACCGGTCAGCACCCGGCCCGAGGGGTGGAACGCGGGTGCCGACCGCGCCCGACCCAGGACCGCGAAGCCGCCGCGCACCCACGACGCCCACCCCCGGCGCCCCGCGCTCTCCGGTTCGCGGCGCCGCGGCGGTTCCCTGCGTTCCTCCGGGGTGATCACGCGGCCGGTCTACCCAGTCGCGCCGCCCGCCAATCGCGGCGACGTCCGGAGCCCGGCTCGTGGCGGCGGGCATCACCCAGCGCACCCGGTCCGGCCCCCATCGTGAACGGGGGTACGCCCTTCGGCCCGTGTCAGTAGGCCGAATGGGTGAAGGAACGCGCGTGGCGGCAGTGTCCTTTGCCTTGCCCAGCGCCTGCGGTTAGCGTTTGAGGGGCAAGGCGGCAATGCGGTATGTGGATTGTGCGTCGCGTGTTGAGCCCACAGCTCGTGGCCTGCGAAGCGTGCCCTGACGAAACCGGGTGCCATGAACAGCGAGAACGCGGGACAGCCATCGTTCACCATCCGCGTCGACCACGTGGGGGACGTGCCCGTCGCGGTCTTGGGCGGTGACCTCGACGTGGTCACCGTGCCGCTGCTGGACGAGGCCGCCGCACCCCTGTTCAACGCCACGACGCCGGGCCTGGTGATCGACCTGGCCGGGGTCGAGTTCTGCGGGTCGGCGGGCCTCGCCTGGCTCATGGAGGCCAGGGACAACGCCATGAAGCTGGACTTCCCCCTGGTGCTGACGGGGTGCAGGCCGATGATGCTCCGCCTGCTGGAGCTCACCGGCCTGCTGCCGCTGTTCGACCGCCGACCCGACAGTGCGGACACCGTCGCAGGCCTGCTCGCCTCCCGGTGACCTGACGGGGCGCTCAGGCGCTCCCGGGCCGCTGCTCGACGTGCTCGCGGTACTCGTCGACCTGCTCCGGCGTCGGGTCGACCCCCACCGCGTCGGCGAAGTCCTCCGGGTCGTCGTAGGAGTCGATGTCGGGCTCGCCCTCGGCGGCCGGGGTGAGGACGGGGGCCGCACCGAGCGCCGTCTCGACGGCGGCCACGACGTCCGGGTGCCCCAGCGGCAGCGGCGCGTTGACGCGGTCCTGCGCACCACCGGTGCTTGCCGCGACCAGGCGCACGTCGGTGCCCGCCGAGATCAGGTCCTCGCGGCGCCGGGTGGTGCGCCGCAGCCACGCCTCGTTCGCCGCCAACGCCGGGCTCCCCGGCGCCGCGTCGTCCGCGCCCGGGTCGACCAGCAGCACCACCGCGGGCGGGCGACCGCTCCGCTCGGCGACCGCCAGCGCGACCTCCGCCTCCGGGCCGCCCGCCACCACCGCGTACGGACCCGTGACGTCCGCCAGCACGGCGTCCCAGCGGTGCAGCGGGTCGGTCTCCCCGCCGATCCACACCACGTTGCGCTGCTCGGCGAACTCCCGCCAGGTCCCGGGCAGGTCGCTGTGCGGCTTGGTGTCCGCCGGGTCGAGCACCACAACCGTCGTCACCGTCGCCGCCACGTCTCCAGCAGTCATCGTGATCCGTCCTTTCGCCGGTCTCGGTACTCCGGTTGCCCGGTGCGGTGTCGATCAAACGCGCGTGCCCGGGTCGGGTCAGCTCGCCAACGCGCCGGGAGCCCCGGCCAACGCCGGGGTCCGGGACGGCTTCCCGGTCTGCCGAGGCGGGGCGAACCGGTCCCCGGACGGTTCAGGCCGGTCCGCGGATGGGCCGCGCCGATCCTCGACCGGCTGGGGCCGGTCCCCGGCCGGGCCGCGCTGTTCCCCGGGTGGCGCGGCTGGGTGGGGCCGTTCCTCGGCGGGGCCGTGCCGGTCCCTGGGTGGGTGGGGCCGGGCCCCGGTGGGGCCGAGCTGGTTCTCGGTGGCGCTGGACCGCTGCTCGGGTGGGTCGAGCTGGTTCCCGGTCGGGTCGGGCCGCTGCTCGGCTGGGTCGGCCAGCAGTGGTTCGGCCGCGGTGAGCAGTGCCCTGGCCTCGCGCAGTGAGCGGGCGACCCGATCGCGGTGCGCCCGCACCAGGGCGGCCTCCGCGCGTGCCTCGTCGAGCAGGTGCCCGGCCTCGGTCCTGGCGGTGGCCACGATCCGCGCCGCCTCGGACCGGGCCCCGGTGAGCCGCTCGGCGATCTCCCGGTCCGCCTCCCGCCTGCGGGCCGCCAGCGCGGTCTCGAAGTCCGCGTCGGCCCGCGCCCGCAGTCGGGCCGCCCGCTCGTCGAGACCGCGCCGCGCCACCTCCGCCCGGCGGGTCGTCTCCTCGATGTCGGCGTGCGCCCGCCGCATCAGGTCGCGGTGCTCGGTCTCCATCTCCGCCCGCCGCCGGTCGAGGTCGGCGATGAGCTGCTCGTGCCGCTCGCGCAGCCGCCGGGTGGCCTCCCGCGCGGTGGACCACTGCTGCTCGGCGGCGGCGCGGGCGCGCGAGGTGATCTCCTCGGCCTCGGCGTGCGCCAGCTCGGCCAGGCGGCGCAGCCGGTCGCCGAGCCCGTCGGCATCGATGGGGGTGCGGCAGACCCGGTCGAGGCGCTCGGTGAGTTCGCTGACCTCGGCCCTGGTCTGCTCCAGCACCTCCGCCAGGTGCTGCACCTGCGCCACGGCCGCGTCGCGGTCCTCGGAGACCAGGCGCAGATCGGCTTCCGCAGCCTCGACGTAGGACTGGACCTGGTGGCGGTCGAACCCGCGCAGGACGACGTCGAAGCCGGTGCGCAGCGGCACGATGCCGGTGGACTCCACGGTGTCAACGGTCATGGTCGGATGATAACAAGTGTCATCCATGTGATGACATCGACACTGTCACCTGATGGATGACATGTTGCTCCGGGTGAGGTCGCGGGCAGAGCATCGCGGTTGACCGGTGCGATCCGGGAAATCCCACGGCAATGACGACACCCCCACCGCGGTCCGACTGCTCGCTCGCCCGCGACCTGCCGATCCTGACCACCGAGCACGCCGCCCGCAGGCTCGGCCGCTCGGGTTTCCGCGAACCGGTCCCGCTGCGCACCTGGGTGACCTGTCGCGGTCGTGCACCTGGGTGGGACCCGCTTCCCGGGACTGCTGCTGACCATGGACGGCAAGCAGGGCGTCGACCTGGTCCAGATGCTGCGACCCCGGCAGGTCGTCCCGGTGCACTTCAACGACTACACGATCATGAAGTCCCCGCTGTCGGAGTTCACCGACGAGTTCGACCGCAGGCAGCCACCGGGGCACCTGCGCCGGGTGGAGCGCGGCCAGACCGTCGCCCTGACCGTCCCCGTCGTCGGCTGAGCCCACCGAGGCCGGTTCAGGCGAACAGGGTGCGGTGGAGCAGGAAGAGGTTCAGTCCCGAGATCAGCAGGGCCGCCGCCACCCCCGCCGCGGTGGTCCAGCGGCGGTTCACCAGCTCGCCCATGACGTCGCGGCGCCTGCTCAGGGCGACCAGCGGGAAGAGGGCGAACGGGATGCCGAAGGAGAGGACCACCTGGCTGAGCACCAGCGCGCGCATCGGGTCGACCCCGGCGGCCAGCACGGCCAGCGCGGGGGCCATGGTGACCACCCGGCGCAGCAGCAGTGGGAACCGCCTGCGCAGGAAACCCGCCATCACCACCTCGCCGGAGTAGGTGCCGACGCTGGAGGCGGCGAGGCCCGAGGCGAGCAGGGCCACCGCGAAGGCCACCCCGGCCGCCGGGCCCAGGGCGGTGCCGAGGCTGCCGTGCATGTCCTCCAGCGTGTCCGACGGCAGGGCGCTGCCGTGCAGCGCGTCCGCGGCGATGAGCAGCATGCTGACGTTGACCAGGCCCGCGATCCCCAGCGCGGCCCCCAGGTCGACGACGGTGGCGCGCAGGGTGCGCCTGCGCTGCGCCGGGTCGGGGTCGGACCGGTGCTGGGTCAGCGCCGAGTGCAGGTAGATCGCGTGCGGCATCACCGTGGCGCCGAGCATCCCGGTGGCGAGCAGCACGCTGTCCACCCCCGCGAACCCGGGCACCAGCCCCGCCCCGGCGTCGGTGAGCGGCCCCAGTTGCAGCGCCTGGTAGGCGAAACCGGCCAGGACGATGCCCAGCAGGGTCACGATGACCTTCTCGAACCGCCTGCGCCGCAGCGGGGCCAGGCCCAGGATCGCCAGCGACACCACGGCCGTGAGGACCGCGGCGGGCAGCAGCGGGATGCCGAAGAGCAGGTTCAGGGCGACCGCGGCGCCGACGAACTCGGCCAGGTCGGTGGCCATCGTGACCAGCTCCGCCTGCACCCACAGCCCGCGCACCACCGGCCGGGGGTAGTGCTCGCGGCACAGCTCGGGCAGGTTGCGCCCGGTGGCCACGCCGAGCTTCGCCGAGAGGTACTGCACGAACACGGCGGTGGCGCCGGCGGACACGATGACCCACAGCAGCAGGTGCCCGTACTGCGCCCCACCGGCCATGTTGGTGGCGAAGTTGCCCGGGTCCACGTAGGCCACGGCCACCACGAACGCCGGGCCCATCAGCGCCCCCACCGACCTCAGCCGGGCGCGGACGGGCTCCCTGGCGCGGGCACCGAGGGGGAGGGACGGGTGGTTGAGGACGGAATCGACCATCGGTTTCTCCTGGTGGCGCGAACCGGGTGCGGTCGCGCGGCCGTGCCACCGCCGGTGGCACGGCCGCGCGGGCGACCTCACGGGGTGAGCTTGCGGATGGCCTTCTCGATCAGGCCCAGGTTCGCCGGGCTGGTCGCGTACAGCAGCGGGTCGGGCTTGGGCGCGGACGCCTTGTCACCGAGCGGGGGAGCCTCCTGGAGGTAGGAGAACTCGTGCACCCCGTCCGGCGCGGGCCCGCTCGCCCACCGGCCCTCGGCGCCGTGGGTGCCGTCGGACAGGTGCCAGATGGTGCCCGCGTGCTCCTGGTTCTCCTCGTCGAACAGGGCGCTGGGGGTGATCGGCCCCTCCAGGCCGTCCTCCTGCAACTCCTCGATCGCGGCGAGCCACATGTTCTGGTGGGCGGTGTCGCGGGCGAGGTTGAACCGCAGCATCTCCTTGACGCCCGGGTCGTCGGTCATGTTGTAGAGCCGGGCGGTCTGGAGCCTGCCCTGGGCCTCGGCGGCCACGTTCGCCCGGAAGTCGGCCATCAGGTTGCCGCTGGCGACGATGAAGCGGCCGTTCCACGGCACGCCGTTGCTGTCCGACAGCGTCGGCCCGCCGCCGCTGACGATCGCCTGCTGCGGGTCCATGCCGCCGACGATCGCGGCCAGCACCGGGTCGTCGCCCACCATGGCCGCCGTGGTCTCGGCGGGGGCGCCCTCCAGCAGCCGGGCCACCATCGTGGCCAGCATCTCCACGTGGCCGATCTCCTCGGTGGCCACGTCCATGATCAGGTCCTTGTACTTGCCCTCCATCCGGCAGTTCCAGCCCTGGAACAGGTACTGCATCGTCACGGTCATCTCGCCGTAGGCACCGCCGATCAGCTCCTGGAGCTTGCGGGCGAAGACGGGGTCCGGTGCCTGCGGCTTCGCCTCGAACTGAAGTCGGGAAGTGTGGGTGAACATGCGCACTCCTGCTCTGCTCTGCCCGGCGGTCGCGGGACCGCCGACGGGAAGTGGTCGGACCCGACGCTAGGAACGCCGTGTCGCCGCACCGCCGCGACGACGACACCGGTGCGTCACCGCGTCGTTCTCCCCGCTGCTCCGGGCACCGGAAAAATAAGTGCGCCACGCGTTGGGCGACCGGATTTGTGGGCACCCGGGACGTGACGGGCTCCACGTGAGGTGAGGTAGCGATGGTCACCACGCAATCCCCGGACGGCTGCGAAGACTGTCCTCGGCTGCGTCTGCTGGGCGGCTTCGGGTTGACGGTCGGGGAGACCGCGGTGCCGGTCGTGCCGGGGGCCCAGCGGTTGCTCGCCTACCTCGTCCTGCACGCCGAACCGGTGAGCCGGGCCGCCGCCGCGCGGAGCCTGTGGCCCGGCGCCACCCCGGCCCGCGCCTCGGCCTGCCTGCGCTCGACGCTGTGGCGGCTGATGAAGTGGCAGCTCCCGCTGGTCACCACCGCCGGGGACACCCTCGCCGCCCACCGCGCGGTGTCGGTCGACGTGTGGGCGGTCCGCGCCCTGGCCCACGACCCGGGTGACCCCGGCGCCCCCGGTCCGCAGGAGGTGCCCTCCGGCCTGCTCGGCGGGGAGTTGCTGCCGGGGTGGGACGAGCCGTGGGTGGCGCAGGAGCGGGAGTGGTTCCGACAGGTGCGGCTGCGGACGCTGGAGATGCTCAGCGAGCGGTACCGCCGTGCTGGGGATCTCTACCTGGCGCACAAGACCGCTGTGGCTGCTGTGCGGGTTGATCCGCTGCGGGAGAGCGCGCACCGGGCATTGGTGGAGTTGCACCTGGCTGATGGGAACCCGGCGGAGGCGGTGCGGCAGTTCCACCACTACCGGGCGCTCGTCCGCCGTGAACTGGGGCTGGATCCTTCGCCTGCCATCAGCGGCCTGGTGGATCACCTGGTTGCTGAGCGGCCTTCCGTTGTGGGCAGCGCGAGGTTGGTCAGCTAGGGCGTGCTTTGCCCGGTGGTTTGGTGTGGGTGCCCGGCTGGGTGGATGTGTTTGGGTGGGGCCCCTATGGCGATCATGTGCCCAGTGTGACCGAGTGGGGCTGAAGGGATGCCCCACAGCCCAGGCAGGCTTGCACATGATCGCCACCCCCGACCAAACACATCCACCCACCCGGGCAGTTGGGCAGCCGGGCCTGCGGTTTTCAGGTGGTCGGGTGTCGCTGCGCCTGCGGGGGTTCGGGGTGGCCGGTTGTGGCTGCGCCAGCGAGGTCTTGGGTGGTTGGTTGTGGCTGCACCGGTGAGGTCCGGGGGTTAGGCCGTTCGCCGGGGGGCTGCTTCGGTGCGGTGGGCCAGGACCACTGCGGCGTCGTCCGCGGGCCTGCCGCCCTGGTGGGCCAGTGCGGCGTGGACGATGCGACGAGCGGTTTCCGGGGCCGGGTCCCGGGCCAGCACGCCGTCGCGCAGGCACTGCGACATCCGGTTTCGGCCGAACTGCCGCCCGGCGGCGTCGCGGCCGTCGGTCACGCCGTCGGTGTGCAGCAGTAGGCAGTCGCCCGGGTTGAGCAGGCCGGTGGCGGGTGTCGGGGCGGGCCCCAGGCCGAACGCGGGGCCTCGACCGCGTGGCAGTTCGTCCGCCGCGCCGTCGGAGCGCATGATCAGGGGGTCGCTGTGGCCCGCGTTGAGGTAGCGCAGTGCACCCGATCCCAGGTCCACCTCGGCCAGCACACCGGAGACCGCTGCCCCGGTCGGGAAGGTGGCGGTGAGCGCGCCGGTGATGGCGTGGGCCTGCCCTGGCAGGTCCAGCCCGGCCCGGCGGGCGCCGCGGTAGGCGGCCACCGCGGTGGCGACGAGCAGCCCGCCGCGGCCGTCGCCGACCCCGGCGTCGAAGATCGCCACCGAGGCCGTGCCGTTCGAGACGTTGTGGTCGAAGGCGTCGCACGCCAGGTCGCCGCAGGTCTCCACCATGCCGGTGAGCACCAGTTCCTCGGTGCCCGCCGTCAGCGGGGGCAGCAGCTCCCTGACGAGCAGTGAACCCGGGGCCGTGGGGTGTCGGGCCCGCCGCACGCCGTCGCCGTAGCGCTCGGCGGCCGCGATGACGTGTCCGATCAGGACGGACAACCACTGGCACTGGACGCGTAGCTGCGGGTCTTCGAGGTCGGCCCCGTCGTGGGCGGTCACCTTGAGCACGCCCAGCCGGTCGGCGCCGTCGAGCAGCGGCATCCACAGGGGGGAGTGGACGGCGTTGCGCGCGTACGTGGAGCGCACCTGCCGGAACGCGGTGCCCGCCGCCCCGGTGTCCAGCGGCAGCGGCACCCGGCGCCGTTCGAGGGCGCCGACGAAGGGGTGCAGCGCGTGCTGCTCGCGGTCGACCAAGTAGATGGTCAACCCCAGCCCCAGGGCTTCGGCGGCGGACGCCGCGACCGCGGGGATGGCCTCCGGCGGTGTGCGGTGCGCGCCCTCCAAGAGCCGCACCAGCGCGGTCAGCGGGTCCGCGACCGGGTTGTCCGGCACGGGGTCGAGGCTGTAGGGCGCGCTCTGCGGGACGTCGATCTCGTTGAGCCGCTCGTTGATGGCGTGGGCCAGCATGTCCCGCTGCGGCACGGGCATCGGCATCAACCCGTGCAGGTACGCCTCCACCTCCATCAGCCCCATCGTGCCGCCGATGGAGAAGTACCGCAGCCACAACTGCTCCAGCGGCAGGCTGGTCTGCTCGAACGCGGCGGACACGTGCCGCCACTGCTCGTCGGGGCCGGGCTCCGGGAACGCGTCCATCCGATCCACCCCTATGCCCGCTCGGCCTCGACCAGTGACCGGGCCAGGTCCCCCAGCGGGCGCTGCTGCTGCCGCGCGGAACGGGCCAGCGCGGTGAACGCCGCGTCCTCGTCCACCCCGTCCTCGGCCATGACCATCCCCTTGGCGATGTTCACCACGTCCCGCGTGCGCATGGTGTCGACGAGGTCGGTGCTCAGCCGCTGCGCCTGCACGACCGTGCGCACGTTGGCCAGCAGGATCGCGGCCTGGGCGGCGAACCGCTCCATCAGGTGCTCGTCCTGCGGGCCGAAGGTGTTCGGGCGGTCCGCGTACACCTTCATCGCCCCCAGCGCCTCGCCCCCGGCCACCAGCGGCGAGCTGAGGACCGCGGCGACGCCGAGCGGTCGGGCCGCCTCGGTCCAGCGGGGCCACCTGGCCGCCACGGCGGGGTCGTCGAGGTCGTCGACGCGGATGGTCGTCCGCCGCGCCCACGCCGTGAGGCAGGGGCCCTCGCCGCTGTCGTACTGCAACCCGTCCACCGCCTCCACCAGCGGATCGGTGGCCGAGGCGCTGGTCCGGCTCCCGTCGGGGTCGATCAGCGTCGTGCCCGAGCCGGTGCTGCCCGCGATGGTGTCCCTGGCCAGCGACGTGATCAGGTCGAGCACCGAGCCGACCGTCTCCCGGGACAGCAGCAGCCCCGACATCCGCAGGGACACGGCCGCCAGTTCGTCGGCGAGCGGCAGCTTCGCGTCCATACCTTCCCTCTTTCACCACCCACTGGAACCCCGGGCTCCCCGGACCCCGCACCGGTCGTCGCGCACAGCGACCCCGGACACGCACGTGTTTACCCACCCGGGCGGGAGTTGAACCCTGCGTGTTCGACGCGGTGATGACTGAGAGCCACCGCGAGGGGGTAAGTCGGAGAGGAGGTTGACGCGCGCGGACCCCGGCCGACCGGTGCACCCGGCGCGTCCCGGCGCTGGGAGTTGTGATGGAGCACCCCGATCCTCCGTTCGACCCCTCGCGGGCGTGGCCCGCGGTGCTCGACGAGGTCACCGGGGCACTGGCGGCGCTGACCGAGTGCCTGGACACCCAGGAGGACCTGTACGACCTGCTGGGGCGGGTGTGCGACCAGGTGACCAGGGCGGTGCCCGGGGTCGACGCCGCCACCGTCACCCTGCTGCGCGACGGCACACCGCACACCGCGGCCTCGACCGGCGAGGTGGCCACCCGGCTCGACCTGCGCCAGTACGACCTGGGCGCCGGACCGTGCCTGACGGCGGCCGAGGAGGGCGTGGTGATCCGGGCGACCCTCCGGGACGCCACCCGGTCGTGGCCGGAGTTCGCCGACGAGGCACGCCGGGCGGGCATGGGCAGCTTCCTCTCCGCGCCCCTGGCCCTCGGCGACGGCCACGCGGGCGGGATCAACTGCTACAGCGCCCACGGCCACGGCTTCGCCGAACTCGACGAGCGGCTGCTCGACCTCTACACGACAGCCGTCGAGGCCGCGCTGCGCGGGCACCAGCGGTACCTGTCCGCCCAGCGGGCCGTCGACCAGCTCCGCGTCGCGCTGGACTCCCGGTCGGTCATCGACCAGGCCAAGGGGATGCTGATGGCCATCCGGAGCGTCAGCGCGGAGGAAGCGTTCCGGCTCCTGGTTGCGCGATCCCAGCAGGAGAACGTGAAGCTGCGCGACGTCGCCGAGCAGTTCGTCGCCGACGTCGCGCGCCGCACGGGGTGAAGGGTCGCGCCCGGTGTCCCCGGCCCCGACTCAGGTCCGGGAGCGGGTGGCGGGCGGTGGGGTGGCCGCTGCTCGGCCGGACGACCACGAGTCCACCTCCCGGACCGCGTCGGACAGGGAGTGGAACACCGGGATCCAGGTGTCGGCGCCGCTGATCCGCAGGACGCGCAGGGCGAGCCCGTCACCCGCCACCAGCGCCAGCGCGTGACCGCGGCGCTGCCGCTCCCCGGCCTCGCGCACGACCAGGCCCAGGCAGGCCGCCGAGAGCAGGTCGACCGAGGTCAGGTCGAGGATCACGGTCGGCTCGGCCACGTCGCCGAGGACGTCCCGGAGGAGCTGCTCGGCGGTCAGGTCCAGGTCGCCCCGGAGCAGGACTACGCCGATGTCCGGGCGGTACGCGACCACCCGGGCCGCTGCGGCGTCCTCGCACGGGGACAGTGCCGCACGCGCGGTCACCGCTCGGGCGCTGGGCATGCCGACGGTGCTCTTGCGGGCGCGACCACGCGCCGCCGGTCTCTCGGTATCAACTGGTACCACGCAGGGGTATGTACCCCCGAATGGTGGACGTCAAGCCCTCGGGGGAGTGAGGCGGTTCATCGGAGGTGGGAAAGCACCCGACACGCGTATTCCCCCACCCCCGATCGGACCACTGGCTCAGGTGATCGGCTGGCCGCCGGTCACCGCGAGTACCTCACCGGTGACGTAGCTCGACTCCTGCGAGGCGAAGAACACGAACGGCGGCGCCAGCTCGGCGGGCTGGGCCGCGCGGCCCAGGGGCGTCTGACCGCCGAAGGAGGACACCTTCTCCGCGGGCATGGTGGCCGGGATCAGCGGTGTCCAGACCGGTCCGGGCGCGACGCTGTTGACCCTGATCCCCTTGCCCGCGAGGTCCTGGGCCAGGCCCTTGGTGAAGTTGACGATCGCGCCCTTGGTCGTGGCGTAGTCCAGCAGCTCCGGCGACGGCTGGAACGCCTGGATCGAGGACGTGGTGATGATGCTCGACCCCGGGCGCAGGTGCGGCACGGCGGCCTTGCACAGCCAGAACATGGCGTACAGGTTGGTCTTGAGGACCCGGTCGAACTGCTCGGTGGTGATGTCGAGCAGGCCGCCCTCCTGGGCCATCTGGTAGGCGGCGTTGTTCACCAGCACGTCGATCCCGCCCAGTTCGCGCACCGCCTCCGCCACGATCCGCCCGCACTGCTCCTCCTCGCGGACGTCACCGGGGGCCAGCACCGCCTTGCGGCCCGCGGCCCGGACCAGCTCCGCGGTCGCCTCGGCGTCGCGCTGCTCCTCGGGCAGGTAGGACAGCAGGACGTCGGCGCCCTCCCTGGCGAAGGCGATCGCCACAGCCCGGCCGATGCCGGAGTCCCCGCCGGTGATGATCGCCCGGCGGCCGGTGAGCCTGCCGCTGCCGCGGTAGGACTCCTCCCCGTGGTCCGGCTTCGGCGACATGCCCGCCCCGCTGCCGGGGTGCTCCTGCTCCTGCCCCCGCTGCTCGTCCGGTCGGGGGTACTGGGTGCGCGGGTCCTGCTGTGCGTACTGGTCCTGTGCCATGTTCCCTGTGCTCCTCCTCGGTTTGGCACCGGGATAACCAGGCGGCGCCCGGGTCAACCATCGGCCCGCGGGGCTCACCCGACCCCAATCGATCGGGGGAGAAATGCATGAAAGCCGCACCAGCGGGAATCACCCCAGCACTTCGCACACCGCATCCCATCCACGAGGGCGCGGCCCCGACCGGGGAGCGAGCCGGACGGCTCCCCGCATCGGCGCGTTTCGACCGCAGTGTGGGCTGCACCCGTGAAATCGAGGAGGAAGCCAGTGGACCAGTACCCAGCGCAGTCCGGTTACGGACAGGACGGTCGGTCGACCGACGGCGCGGGCGGTGTGTCCGAACGGGCCGCCGACGCGGCGTCCACGGTCAGGGAATCCGGCGCGCAGGTCGCGGGCACCGCCAAGGACCGGCTCGGCGACGTCGTGTCCGAGACCAGGGACCAGGCGGGCAACCTGATCAGCGAGGCGCAGCAGCGCCTCAACGAGGAGGCCCGCAAGCAGACCGGTCGGGCGGGCGAGGTCCTGCGGACCTGGGTCGACGACCTGTCCGCGATGGCCGAGCGGTCCGATTCGGACTCCCCGGCCAAGTCCCTGGTGATGCAGGTTTCCCAGCAGGGCAAGCAGTTGGCCGACCGGCTGGAGAACGGCAGCCCGGACGAACTGCTCAACGAGGTCCGCGCCTTCGCCCGCCGCAGGCCGGTGGCGTTCCTGTTCGGCACGGCCCTCGCCGGGTTCGCCGTCGGCAGGCTCGCCAAGGGGCTCAGCGCCACCAGTGACAACGGCTCCGACAGGGTCACCCCGAGCACTCCCGCCGCGCAGCCCACCGGGGCCCGCCACGCCGCCGCGCCGGAGTACGGCGCGCAGCCGTACGAGCAGAGCGCCTACGTGCCGCCGCAGCCCGGCGCCCCGTCGCCGTACGACGTGAACACCCCGCCCATGGGCGTTCCCGGCAGCCCGCAGTACGCCGCGCCCACCACCGGCTACGGCACCCCCGACCCCGGGTACTCCACGCCGGGCACCGGCTACTCCATGCCGCCCGCCGGGACCGAGGGGAGGCGGCAGTGACCGACCCGTACGCGCGGACCGGCGCCCACGCGGTGGGCGCCGACCCGGCCGGGCCCGGCGCCGAGCCGAGCCTCGGTGAACTGATCAGCGAGATCACCTCGGACATGACCCGCCTGCTGCGCCAGGAGATCGAGCTGGCCAAGGTGGAGATGAAGGCCGAGGCGCGCAAGGCGGGCCGGGCGGCCGGGATGCTCGGCGGCGCGGGCTTCGCCGGGTACATGGTGGCGCTGCTGCTCAGCTTCGCCGTCGCCTACGGACTGTCCAACGTGATGGACCTCGGCTGGGCCACCCTGCTGGTGGCCGTGGTGTGGGGGATCGCGGGGGCGCTGCTGTTCCTGCGCGGTCGCTCCGCCATGCGCGAGGTCAACCCCAAACCCGAGCAGACGATCGAAACCCTCAAGGAGGACGCGGCATGGGTACGACACCCGACCAGCTGAGGCAGGGCATCGAGCAGACCAGGGCGGAGCTGACCCACGACGTCGACCGCCTGGTGGACCGCACGAGCCCGGGCCGCATCGTCAACCGCCGGGTGGACCGCGCCCGCGGCGGACTGCGCCGGATGAAGGACAGGGTGATGGGCGTGGCGGACGAGTACACCCCGGGGGATGGCCCCGGCGGCACGGTGGACGTCGTGCGCGACCAGGCCCACCAGGTCGCGGAGTCGACCCAGCACGCCGCCCACCAGACCGCCGAGGCGGTCAAGGCCACACCGGACGCCATCAAGCGCCAGACCCAGGGCAGCCCGCTCGCCGCGGGCCTGGTCGCCTTCGGCGTGGGCCTGATCGCTGCTTCGCTGGCCCCCGCGACCAAGGTGGAGAAGCGCGCGGCCGTCCAGGTCCGCGAGCAGACCCAGGACCTGGTGGAGCCGCTGCGCCAGACCGCAACCGAGGTCGCCAAGAACGTCGGCGGCGACCTGCGCGACTCCGCGCAGCAGGCGGTGGAGCAGGTCAAGGGCACCGCGACCGAGGCGGCGCAGGACGTGCGCGAGACGGCCCAGTCCAGCGCGGCGGACGCCAAGTCCGGTGTGCGGCAGGCCGCGACCGGCGGCTGACCCCCGGCGCCCACCGCGATCCGGTTCGCCGGTGGTGCTTGAGCTTTCGCCAAGGCCCGACCACGTGAAAGTGGTCGGGCCTTGGCGATGTGAGACCACTCTTCCGGGTGACCTGTTGGGTGGACCGCTGATCGGGTCTTGCTGTCGGTGCTCAGAACACCACGCTTCCGGGCACGAGCAACGCGCGCTTGGTGTCGGCGCGGGCGAAAGTGGGCATACCGGCCGGGTGAGCATCACCGACTCCATCAAGACAAAAGCGCTGACGATCCGCGCGCGCTACGACGTCAGCGGGGATCGCCCGTTGGCGGGCTACCTGTCCGCCATGGGCACCTACGCCGCCACGGTCGGGGGACTTGTCTTGATCGGACGGGGGACGGGCGCCCGCCTGCCGGAGCGCTACGCCGTGAAGGACATCGCCCTGTCCGCCATCGCCGCGCACAAGGCCAGCAGGATGCTCACCAAGGACGCCATCACGAGCCCGCTGCGGGCGCCGCTGACGAGCTTCGAGGGGTCGGCCGGGGCGGGTGAGGTGAACGAGAGCGTCACCGCAGAAGGCCACAGCCACGCCCTCGGCGAGCTGTTGACCTGCCCGTTCTGCGCCGCCGTCTGGGCGAGCACCGCCCTGCTGGGCGGGCTGGTCGTCGCCCCCAGGAGCGCCCGCCTCGTCGCGGTCGGCCTGACGGTCGTCACCGGCGCGGACCTGCTGCACCTGCTCTACGACTGGCTGAAGCGCACCGCCGAGGGCTGATCGCGCGAAGACGGTCCGCATCGAGCCCACCCCCGGTGCGGACCACCGCACCGAGAACGAGAGGACCACGCAGTGCGCCCCACCGCGCCACCACTCCCACCCCGCCCCAGCCGGGTCGCTCGGACCTGACCGCCCGTGCAGACGTTCCTCCCGCACCCCGACTTCACCGCCAGCGCCGCCACCCTCGACCGGGGCAGGCTCGGCAAGCAGCGGGTGGAGACGGTGCAGATCCTGCGCGCCCTCGTGTGGCCGGTCTACGGCTGGAAGAACCACCCGGCCGTGGCCATGTGGCGCGGCTTCACCCCCGCCCTGACGCTCTACGGCCTGGCCGTCTGCGAGCGGTGGACTGCGCTGGGCCACGCCGATTCCGTCTCCGCCCAGTTGCTCGCCTTCACCGGCGGCGAGGTGCCCGACCCGCACGACCTGGCAGCCACGGGCCAACTCCCCCCGTGGCTGGGCAACCCCGACCTGCACCTCAGCCACCAGTCCGCCCTGCTGCGCAAGGACCCGGCGCACTACCGGCCGCTGTTCGGCGACGACGTGCCCGACGACCTGCCCTACAGTTGGCCGCTGCCCGCCTACCCGCGCTGGCCGGTGCGGCGCGGCCACGGCGATCCCCTCACCACCCTCGCGGCGTCCGACCTGCTCGGGATCGACCCCGACCCGGCCGAGGCGGACCTCCTGTGGCGGGTGCAGGAGGGGGAAGCGGTGGTGCTGGGCGGGAACGACCCGGCGCGCAGGCGGTCAGTCGCCCTGCTGGCCGGGTTGTGCCTGCCCGGTCGCGCCGCCTGGAT
The DNA here is from genome assembly GCF_021056305.1 of Actinokineospora sp. PR83. Lineage (NCBI taxonomy): Bacteria > Bacillati > Actinomycetota > Actinomycetes > Pseudonocardiales > Pseudonocardiaceae > Actinokineospora > Actinokineospora sp. PR83. The sequence goes on along the minus strand of NZ_JAJCXD010000032.1, from coordinate 34,182 downwards.
CACCCCGGCCCCCCTGCCCGAACTCACACCCGTGGACCTGACCGCCGTCCCGGACCCCCACCACGGCACCGGCAGGCAACCCGACCCGGCAGCCCTGGCGGCGATGGCAGCGGAGACCGAGGTCCCGCCCGACGTCGTGTTCCTCCGCGCGGGCACCAACCCGCCGCCCGACACCGGGTTGGTCGTGCGGGAGCAGGGGAGCGAGCTGCACCTCTCACCCCAGCCCCAGGTCAACCGCTCCCGGCATCCGGGGCGTGCGGGGATCCAGGGCTGATCAGGCCGTGGCCACCCCGGGGTCTGCGTGCACCTCGACCCGGGGCGCCTCCGTCCTGCGCGCCCGGCGAGCCCCCTGGCGCAACACCGAGGAACGGCCCCGGTTGGGCACCGTCCACAGGTCGTGCCCCTGGACCCCCCACCCGCCGAGCAGCGCGTTCGCGGCCAGGAACCCGGTGGTGGCGGCCCGTTCCATCAACGCCACCGGCAGCTCCACCCGCACCAGGTCACCAGCGAGCACCACCGTGGGGTCCGATGTGGACACGGCAGGCCGATCGGCGAAGGTCCCCGGGGCGAACAGCGGGCAGTCGTCCCGCAGCACGTGCTCGGTGTGCAGCGCCGTGGCACCGCGCAACTCCGGGTACACCGCCTCAGCCTCGGCGAGCAGCGCGGGAACCACCTGGTCGAGATCCGCGTCCTGTTCGAGCGCGTAGGCGTGCAGCTCGACCACCGAGCCACCGGTCCGCTCCCGCCACGCGGCCGACTCTCCCTCGAAGCAGTCGAGCACGCTGATGTTGTCCAGGTAGCGGTACCCGCTGGTGCCCAGGAACGCCGCGCGGTCCTGGCGGGCCGGGCGGTCGAGCCAGAACCGGCTCACCAGGAACGGCGGCGCCGTGCGCAACCCGGCGATCCGCTGCCGCCACCCCGGGTCGCCCAGGTCGGTGGACCGCTCGACCAGCCCGCGCAGCCCGGCGGTGTCGGCGGCCAGCACCACCGCGTCGAACTCGCCGTCGAGCGCGGTCGACGCCCGCACCCGGTGGCGGCGCTCCCGGCCGCGCCCCACCGACTCCACCTCGACCCCCGTGCACACGGTGGCCCCCAACCCGGTCAGGTACGCGCGCAGCGGGCCCCACAGCGTGGTCGGGTACGGGTCGCTGGGCACGTCGAACAGCAGGCCCTCGCTGGAGCCCAGGAAGTAGATGTGGAACATGGTGGCCAGCTCCGCCGCCGACAGGGCGCCGGGGTGGGCGAAGAAGCTGCGGGAGAACACCTCGAACGCCAGGTGCCGCGCCGCCTCCGGGAAGGCGATGTCGCGCAGGAACGTGTCCGCGTCGACGGCGTCCAGCGCGTCGTAGATCCCCGGCACCGACACGTCGAACAACTGCGCCGCCGCGGCCGGGTTCATCCGCACCAGGTCGCGCGCGGTGAAGGTCTCGCTGCGCAGCACGAACGACGCCACGTTCCACGGCGGGGTCAGCGGCAGCCCGGCGAAGCTCTCCGCGGTCCCGTTGTCGTGGCGCAGCGGGTAGTCGGCGACCGGGCGCAGCACGGCCAGGTCCGGGTCCACCCGGCGCAGGAGCGCGCGCAGGTTGTAGTACTGGCGGAAGAAGGCGTGGAAACCGCGGGTCATGGTGGCGGGGGAGCCGTCGGCGTGGGTGCCGGTCCACCCGGTGACGCGACCGCCGAGGTCCGGCTCGCGCTCCAGCAGGGTCACCGCCACCCCGCGCTCGGCCAGGCCCACCGCGGCGCTGACCCCGGCGATCCCGCCGCCGACGACCGCGACCCTGGGCCGCCGGTCGAGGTGGCCGGTGTCCGGCCTGCCCGCGGGACCGGGAATCCTTGTGGCGGAACGGTCCCGCCCCGGGGTCGACGACGAGGACCACAACGGCAGCATGCCCCAGAGTCTGGCGCAGCCGCGCACCCCCTGCCGGATGAACCGGCGGTCGGTCGGTCACCGTGCCGCGCGGCGGTCGGCCCCCTAGGCTCGACGCCATGTTCGTCTCGCGCGGCACCGGCCGGCCGCCCACCCCCGTCCGCGCGCGGGTCCTGCCCGTGGCGGCGGCGGTGCTGGGCGCGGCGTCGGTGCTGTGCCAGATCCTCTACTCCCGGACCGACCCCGGCCAGCGCATCCCGTGGACGATCCTCACGGTGGTGGCCTTCGCCGCCGCCTCCGCCCTCGACGCCGCCGCCCGCCAGGGCGTTCGGGGGGTGCTGGCGCTGCTCGGCTTCGCCGGGGTCGGCGGCCTCGCCGTGGAGGTCCTGGGCAGCCACACCGGGTTCCCGTTCGGCGAGTACGCCTACCGCGGCGACCTCGGGTGGTCGGTGGCGGGCGTGCCGCTGGTGGTGCCGCTGGCCTGGGTGATGATGGCCTGGCCCGCCCTGCTGGTCGGCCGAACCCTGGTCGGGGGCCGCCGGTGGTGGGCGGTGGCGCTGGTGGGCGGCTGGGCGCTGGCGTCCTGGGACGTGTTCCTCGACCCGCAGATGGTCGACGCCGGGCACTGGTCCTGGGCCTCGCCGACGCCCGCGCTGCCGGGGGTCGATGGCATCCCGCTGACCAACTTCGCCGGGTGGCTGGTGGTCGCGGTCACCATGGTCGCCCTGCTGCACCGGTCGCTGCCGCAGCGCCCGACCGACGTCGACCTGCGGGTGGGGCCCGCGCCGCTGCTGTACCTGTGGACCTACGGGTCCTCGGTCTGGGCGCACGCGTTCTTCTTCGGCAGGCCGTGGGTCGCCCTGGTCGGCGGGGTGCTGATGGGCGCGGTCGCGCTCCCGTTCGCCCGGTCGGTGTGGCGGCAGGGGGTCGCGCTCGCGGCCGCCCGGCGGCGCCGGTGAGGGCACCGTGGACCACCGCGGCCGCCGCCGTGGCCGTGGGCAGCGCCGTGCACTCGGTGGTCAACGCCAGGCTGATGCGCTCCGCGCCCACCGACCCGCCACCCTGCACCGAGCGCGTGTCGGTGCTGCTCCCGGTGCGCGACGAGGCCCACCGGGTCGAGCCGACGCTGCGCTCCCTGCTGGCCCAGCGCGGGGTCGCCGACCTGGAACTGCTGGTCCTGGACGACGGCTCCACCGACGGCACCGCCGACGTGGTCCGCGCGGTCTGCGGGGCCGACCCCCGGGTGCGCCTGCTGACCGGCACCCCGCCACCCGACGGCGTGCTGGGCAAGCCGAACGCCTGCGCCCAGCTCGCCGCCGAGGCCACCGGGGACGTGCTGGTCTTCGTCGACGCCGACGTGGTCTTCGCCGAGCAGGCGGTCGCGTCCGCGGTGTGGTCCCTGCGCTCGGCCGACCTGGACCTGGTCTCCCCGTTCCCGCGCCAACTCGCCGACGGCTGGGGACCGAGGCTGGCGCAGCCGCTGTTGCCGTGGTCGCTGGTGGTGTCGCTGCCCATGCGCGTGGCCGAGAGGTCCACCCGCCCCTCCCTGGCGGCGGCCAACGGCCAATTCCTCGTGGTCGACGCCGCCGCCCTCCGCCGCTGCGGTGGCTGGGCCTCGGTGGCCGACGCCGTCCTCGACGACATGGCCTTGGCCCGCCGAGTGCGACTCAGCGGCGGTCGCACCGCGGCGGTCGACGGCAGCGCCGTCGCCGAGTGCCGGATGTACGAGGACTGGGCCCAGCTCCGCGACGGCTACACCAAGTCCCTGTGGTCGGCCACCGGGTCACCACTGGCCGCCGCGGTGTTCGCCCTGGTGTTCGGCTGGCTGTACCTGCTGCCCCCGGTCGCCGCGCTCTTCGGTTCCCGCGCCGGGCTGGTGGGCTACCTGGCTGCCGTGGCCAGCCGCGCCGTCGCCGCCCGCCGCACCGGCGGCCGGGTGTGGCCGGACGCCTGGGCCCACCCGGCCTCGGCGGGGGTGGTGCTGGTCCTCCTGCACCGCACCTGGCGCGGCAGGCGCGCGGGAACCCTGGAGTGGAAGGGCCGCCCGATCACCGGCCGACGACTGGCGGCGCGGTGAGCGGCCGTCCCCCTCGCCCGAACCCGGCTGCCGCTCTCACCGGGTCCACGGCCGAGGTGCGCCGGGTCGGGTGGGCGCCGGGCCGCACCGCCGTGCCGCGTGCTCAGCGCGACTCGCCGGTCCGGGCGGGAGGCGAATCCTGTTCGGGCCAGGGGAGTCCGCGGAGGGCGGCGGTGATGCCGATCGCCAACTGGACCAAACCCACGACCGAGACACCGAGCCACAGCACCACGCCCACCACCGCCCACGACCACCCCGACCCCGGCGCCCCACCGGGGAACGCACCGGCCCCCGCCGCGATCACCGCCGTCACGATGACGCGCGTCGGCCGCTCGGCCACCGTCACCACGCCCGCGCCGGTCATGCCCACCCCCTGGGCGCGCGCCCTGGCGTACTCGTGCACGAACACCGCCGCCGCGATCACCGCGCACCACAGCGGGTCGGCGCCCAGCGCCAGCAGGACCGCCACAAAACCCAGGTCCCCCAAGCGGTCCGCCACGGCGTCCACCACCGCCCCCAGCGGCCGGGCCCGGCCGGTGATCAGCGCCACCGCCCCGTCGAGGCCGTCGAGCAGGCCGGTGAGGACCACCAGCAGCACCGCCACCAGCGGCCACCGCCCACCCAGGGCCGCCACCGCGACAGCGCCCCAGGCGGTCAGCACGCCCAGCGCGGACAGCGCGTCCGGTGACACCCGCCGCAGCGGGTGGGCACAGCGGTGCACCAGCCGCAGCCAGCCGACCGCCAAGGCGTTCCCGGACACGTCAGTACCGTGCAACCGAGACCAACCAGCGACCGCTTCCTCGCGCTCGTCCACCCGTGTTCCTCCCCACCGAGACCGCATCACCGTACGGCGTGGTGGTGGGGGCGCGCTGAGAACGGGTACGCACCGCCCATGACCGCCCCGGTGTTCCCCACCACCCGAGTGCTCGACCGGTCGCGCCGCGTCGTCCGCCACGCCCTGCGTGCCCTGCGCGGGCGGGACCTGTCGCTGTGGACCGCCGGGTTGACGTTCTTCGCCTGCATCGCCGCGATACCGGTGCTGCTGCTCGCCCTGCGCGGCGCGGCCCTGCTGACCTCCGACCGGTTCACCGTGGATGGTGTCTCCGCGCTGGTCGAGGCGCTGCCCGACGCCCACGACGGTCGGGAGGGGTTGCGGGAGCTGGTGGCGGCGGCGCTGGGCAGCCCGTGGTGGGTGCTGCTCGTCGCGCTGCCGCCCGCCACCTTCTACGGCGAGGGGCTGCGCCGAGCCATGCGGCAGGTCGCCCACTCCCCGCCGGGGGCGCTCGTGGGGTGGAAGGGGCGGTTCGGCTTCCTGCCGATCGTGGTGCTGAGCCCGGTGCTGGTGGTGCTGCTGCTGGTCACCGCCCCGGCCGTCGCCCCGCTGTACACCGGGGGCGGCGCGGGCCCGGTGTGGGGGGTGATCGCGACCTTCCACGTGGACTGGTTGGTGGTCTCGGTGTGCCTGTCGGTCGTGTATGTGGTGCACTCGCCTGCGGAACTCCCCGCGCTGACCGCGCTCGCCTGCGGGTTCGCGACGGGGGCGGTGGTGTCGGGTTTCCTGCACGGCTTCCTGCTGTTCCTGAGCTTCCCGCTCGACTGGTCGGTGCCCTTCGGGGGCATCGCCACGGCGGGGGAGGCGGTGGCCCTGGCGCTGTGGCTGTACCTGCTGCACGTGCTGGTGCTCCTGGGCTACCGGGTCGCCCTCAGCGTGCAGGCCACGCGGCAGGCGGCGCAGTGAGGTCGGCGGGACCGCGAGGTTCGACGGAGGAGGAACAGAGGATGTCCATGCTCGACGCGCTGCGCGACCGGTGGCCGGACGCGGTGCCGGTGCGCCCGCTGGCCCGGCGGTCCTGGTCCCGGCAGCACCCGACGTTCCGGGAGGCCAAGCCCGCCCTGATCGACGCCGCCGCCGCCCGCGCCGCCGCCCGCCCGTCGGGCAACTGGTTCGTCTTCGCCGCCAGCACCGACATCCGCCCCGACCGTCCCTTCGGAACGCACGTCGGACCGGTCGAGCTGGTCGCCTGGCGCGACGCCGGAGGTGGGTTGGTGGTCGGCCCGGGCGCCTGCCCGCACCTGGGGGCACCGCTGGCCGAGGGCAAGGTGGAGTGCGGCACCCTGCGCTGCCGCTGGCACGGCATGCCCCTGGACCGAGAGGGCGGCTTCGGCTGGAGCCCCCTACCCGCCCACGACGACGGCGTCCTGGTCTGGGTCCGCCTCGACCGGCTGGGCGGGGAAACCCCGCTGCCCGCCCCGGTCCTGCCCGAACGCCCCGACCCCGCCGTCGCCATCGCCGCAGTGGCCACCGCCACGGGCACCTGCGAACCCGGCGACATCATCGCCAACCGGCTCGACCCCTGGCACGGCTCCTGGTTCCACCCGTACGCCTTCGCCCGCCTCACCGTCGAACACGCCCCCGGCCCGGACGTGGTCGAAGAAGCCGACGACCGGTTCCTGGTGGACGTCACCTACCTGCTCGGCGCCCGCCTGGGCGTCCCGGTCCGCGCGGAGTTCCACTGCCCGGAACCCCGCACGGTCGTCATGCGCATCACCGCCGGGGAAGGCATCGGCAGCGTGGTCGAAACCCACGCCACCCCACTGCCCGACGGCCCCGACGGCCGCGCCCGGACCTCGGTCATCGAGGCGGTCATCGCCACCTCCGACCGCCCCGGCTTCACCACCGCCACCCGCGTGGCCCCACTCCTGCGCCCCCTGATGCGCTGGGGCGCCGCCCGCCTCTGGCGCGACGACCTCGCCTACGCCGAGCGCCGCTACGCCCTGCGCACCACAACCGAACCAGCACCCCAACTGACCCCACACCACGGCTGATCCGACCGCCTACCCGGCCACCCGGCCGGGTAGGCAAACCCCCTTGGCCGAAGGCGAAATCGCCCACCCCCGAAGACCACTAGCCACCCGATCACCAGCCACGCCAAACCTCACCGGCGCAGCAACAACCAGCCACCCCGAACCTCACCGGCGCAGCCACAAGCAGCCGACCTAAGACCTCGCTGGCGCAGCGACAACCAGCCACCCAGGACCTCACCGGCGCAGCGACAGCCAGCCGCCCCCGAAACCGCAGGCCCGGCTGCCCAACTGCCCGGGTGGGTGGATGTGTTTGGGTGGGGGTGGCGATCATGTGCAAGCCTGCCTGGGCTGTGGGGCATCCCTTCAGCCCCACTCGGTCGCACTGGGCACATGATCGCCATAGGGGCCCCACCCAAACACATCCACCCAGCCGGGCACCCACACCAAACGACCGGCTTTCACACCAAGCCCCGGCTTCGAAGACACGGCCAAGCAGCCGGACGCTCAAGGCCGAGCGATGAAGGTGTACTCGATCCCCTTCTGCCACCCCCCGGCGCTGGTCGCGTGCACCTCCCCGAACCCCGCCCGCCGCAACCGCCCACTGAGCCCCGCAGCGTCGTCGAACTCGTTCACACTCCGCCACAGGTGCCGGTACAGCGTCGCGTCACCCCCGCGCACCCGTCCCATCGGGATGATCACCGACCAGCACACCGCGTTCCACCGCACCCGGGCCGCCGCGTCCGCCCCGCGCACGTACTCGTGCACCCCGAGCACACCCCCGGCGTGCAGCAGCCCGCGCAACGTCACCAGCGCCGCGTCCGGGTCGGCCAGGTTGCGCAGCAGGTAGGCCGCGAACACCGCGTCGAACGTCCCCGAGATCGGCGCGTCCGGCAGGTCCTCGACGCTGGAGTGCACGAAGTTCACCGTGTCCGGCCAGTCCTTCTTCCGCGCCTCGGCCAGCATCTCGCCGGACGCGTCGACGCCGACGATCTCCGCTTGGGGGGCGACCCGCAGCAGTGCCGCGGTGGAGGCGCCGGTGCCGCAGCCGACGTCGAGGACGCGCAGGCCCGCGCCGCCGTCGGGCAGGCCCAGTGCCTCGGCGGAGGCCAGCAGGTGTTCGTGGTAGCCGGGGTTGCTGCCCACGAGCCGGTCGTAGGTGCCCGCGGCGGCGTCGAACGCCCCCGGTACCTCGGCGTGGGTCAGCGGACTGCGCGAGCGGCTCATCTACAGCTCCTGGTTCTCGGTTCGGTGGTGCGCCATCAGGCCGTGTCCAGCCGTGGTGACACGCCAGGCCGGCCCGCGCCCTGGCGGGCCCACCAGGCCCGGGCCAGCGCGGTGCCCGCCACCCGGGCCCGCTGCGGCCCCGGCACGGTGGCGCGGGCGGCGAAGACGTCGTGGTCCTGCTCGGCGATGCGGTCGAGGATGCCGGAGTAGAGCACCAGCGCGGTGTCCACGCACGGCCGCGACACCGGGTCCAGCATCGGGATGCCCGCCGCGGCCACCCGGTAGACGCCGCGGATCACCGCCGCCTGGTGGATGACCGCGCGGCGGACCGCGTCGTCGGTGCGGCCCCGGTCGCGGCACCACTGCAACCGGTCGCGGTCCACGCCGAACGACTCCAGTTCGTCGGCGGGCAGGTACACCCGGCCGCGGTCGAGGTCCTCGCTGACGTCGCGCAGGAAGTTGGTGAGCTGGAACGCCTCGCCCAGGGCCGCCGCGTGCGGGGCGGCCTCCTCGCGGGGGACGACCGTGCCCAGCACCGGCAGCACCTGCAACCCGATGACCTCCGCAGAGCCGTGCACGTACTCGGCCAGCGCAGCCCGGTTCGGGTAGTCGGTGACGTGCAGGTCCATCCGCATGGAGTGCAGGAACGCGGTGAACAGCTCTGGTTCCAGCCGGTACCGGCGGGCGGTGTCGGCCACCGCGGCCACCACCGGGTGCGCCGAGGTGCCGCTCGCCAACCCCTCGGTGATCAGGTCGGCGGCGGCGTCGAGGTCGCGGGCCGGGTCCACCGGGCCGGGGCCGGGTTCGTCCACCAGGTCGTCGGTCCACCTGGCGAAGCCGTAGAGGGCGTGCACCGCCGAGCGCCGGTCGCGCGGCAGCAGCCGGGTGGCCAGGAAGTAGGTGCGCCCGTGGCGGGCGTTGAGCGCCCGGCAGCGCCGGTAGGCCAGGCGCAGCGACTCGTCGGTGATGCCCGCGGCGTCGAGTTCGCGCGCGCTCATCGGGAACCGGTGACCCGGTCGGCGGCCAGCCTCCCCGACACCAGGGCTGTGGGCACGCCCACCCCCGGCACCGTCCCCGACCCGGCGAGCACCGCGTTCTCGCTGTAGCGGGGGAAGTTCGACGGGCGGAACGGCCCGGTCTGGGTCAGCGAGTGGGCGTAGCTGAACGGCGTGCCCGCGGTCAGGCCCCTGGCCGCCCAGTCGGTGGGCGTCACCGTGTGCACCGCCTCCACCGAGGCGGCCAGCCCGGGGAAGAGCCTGCGCTCGGCCACGGACACCACCTCCTCGACGTAGGCCTTGCCGTCGCGTTCCCAGTCCACCCGTCCCACCTCCAGGTTCGGCACCGGCGCCAGCAGGTACAGCAGGTCGCGGTCCGGGGGCGCCAGCCCGGGGTCGGACGCGGTCGGCCGGGTGATCAGCAGCGACGGGTCGCTCATGGTGGTGCCCCGGCGGATGATCTCGTCGAAGGTGCCGCGCCAGGCCCCGCCGAAGGACAGCGAGTGGTGCGCGGTGTCCGGCCAGCGCGCCGTGGTCCCCAGGTGCACCACCACCGCCGACGGCGACGACCGCAGCCGGGTCGGCCTGCGCGGTGCCCGGCCGAGCAGCCGGTAGGCGGTGTTCGGCTCGGTCGCCAGCACCACCGCGTCGCACTCGAACCGCTCACCGGCCGCGGTCCGCACCGCGGTGACCCGGCCGCCGCGCCGCTCCAGGTGGTCGACCTCGCTGCCGTAGCGGTACTCCACCCCGGCGCTCACCCCGGCGGCGGCCAGCGCGTCCGGGACCGCCCGCATCCCACCGCGCGGGAAGTGCACACCCGCGACGGTGTCCATGTAGGCGATGACCCCGTAGACGCCGAGCGCGCGGTGCGGGGACTCGCCCGCGTAGAGGGACTGGAAGCTGAACACCCGCCGCAGCCGCTCGTCGGCCAGGAACCGCCCGACCGCCCGTTCCAGGCTGCCGAACCCGCCCATGGCCACCAGCCGGGCCAGCGTCGGGGTGAGCAGCGACAGCGGCGAGTCGAAGTTGGCCGCGATGAAGCGCTCGTACTCCACCTCGTAGAGCCTGCGCAGCCACCGCCGCAGCCGCAGGTACCCCACCGCCTCCCCGGGACCGGCGAAGGAGCGCACCGCCTCGGTCATGGCGGCCTCGTCGCTGTGCACGTCCAGCCGCGAACCGTCGGCGAAGTGCGCCCGGTAGGCCGGGGTCAGCGGCAGCAGGTCGAGCCGGTCGCGCACCGACTCGCCCACCGCCGCGAACGTCTCGTCGAGGATGTCGGGCATCGTCAGCACGGTGGGCCCGGTGTCCACCCGGTACCCGTCCACGTCGTGCCGCCCGGCCAGACCGCCGGGCACCCGGTCGCGTTCGAGCACCGTCACTTCCCGACCGCGCCCGGCCAGGTGCAGCGCGGCCGACAGCCCGGAGAGGCCGGCCCCGACCACCACCACCCGATCGGTCTTGCCGTTCACCACGCGCATGTGCCGTCCCCCATCGCCTTGTTCCCCGCCGTGCCGGTCGGACCCGTGCCGGTCCGGTCGATTGTCCTCACCGGCCGCGCTCGCCGCACGCGAGCGCCAGACCGGTCAGGTGGTCGCGGGCCACCGCCGGGATCGGGGCGGGCGCCAGCGCGGCCACCCCCCGGTGCAGCCGCTCGTCGATGAGCCGCTCGACCTCCGCGCGGGCCCCGGTGCCCTCGATCAGCCGCACCCAGCGCCGCAGCTCGGCCTCGTCGGCAGAGGCGCCGCCGCGCAGCCCGTCCAGCTCGCGGCGCTGCGCGGGGGTCGCCAGGTCGCGGGCCACGACGACCACGCTGGTGGCCTTGCCCGCCCGCAGGTCGTCGCCGAGGGGCTTGCCGGTGGTGGCCGGGTCGCCGAACACGCCGAGCAGGTCGTCGCGGAGCTGGAACGCCTCGCCGATCGCGTCGCCGTACTCGCCCAGCGCGCCGATGACCTCCTGGTCGCAGCCCGCCAGCTCCGCGCCCAGCTCCAGCGGCCTGCGCACCGTGTAGTGCCCGGACTTGGCCCGCGCCACGGCCAGCACCTCGCCGAGCGACGGCTCCTCGGCCACCTGGTTCACCAGGTCCCGGAACTGGCCCACGGCCAGCTCCGCGCGCAGCCAGTCGTAGCGGGGCAGCGCCCTGGTGACCGCGTCGGCGGGCAGCCCGCTCTCGCGCAGCATCTGCGCCGCCCACACCAGGCACAGGTCCGCCGCCAGCACCGCGGCCGACTCGCCGAACCGCTCCGCCGACCCGGCCAGCCCGCAGCGGCGGTGCCAGTCGGCGAAGCGCACGTGCGCGGCGGGCCTGCCCCGGCGGGTGGCCGACTCGTCCATGACGTCGTCCTGGATCAGCGCGAAGCAGTGCAGCAGTTCGGCGCTGGCCGCGGCGCGCAGCGCGGCCGGGGTCTCCGCGGCCCCGCACAGCCAGCCCGCCAGCACGAACGTCGACCGCAGGTACTTGCCCCGGCCGACGAAGTCGGTCAGCACCCGGCCGATCACCTCGGTCTCCCGGGTGAGGTGCTCGGCGGCCCGGCGGACGACGAAGTCGCGGACGTGGTCGGCGGCCTCCGCCCGGACCCGGCGGTGCCACCCCGGGAAATCCTCGTGCGCGGACCTGCGGACCGCCCTCGGTGCCGCCTCGCCGGTGAACCTCACAGAACCTCCGTCATGACCTGGTGCCGGTGCCCGCCCCGGTGCCGACCTCGCGCGCTTCGATGTGCTGGCGGAGCATCCGGGTCAACCCCCTCGGGTCGTCGACCCCGACCACAATCGTGCGGGGTCCGCGCCCTCCCCGCACGCCGTGTCGGAAGCGCACGCACACCACGTGGTCCCGGCCACACACCGCGGCGAGCAGCGCGGCGGCCACGGCGGCGAGGCCGCGCGGGCGCCCGCCCACCTCGGCCAGCAGGTCGCACGGCCTGCTCAGCCGCCACGGGCCCAGCCGCACCAGGACACGGCGGTCGTCCACCTCCACCCGCCCGTACAGCCCCAGCGCGCGCCCGAAAGCCGTCGTCGGGACCAACTCGAAGCGGCCGTGGTGGGCCCGGGCGTGCTCCTCGCGATCACCGTGCGGCCCCAGCCAACTCAGCTCGTTCCGCCGCGCCGGTGCGCCGCACCCCGGGTCGCCGCCCGCGCGCGTGTCGCGGTGCGGCGCACCCGGGGTGCGCTCGGTCCGTGAACCCATGCCCCGGTATACCCAGCGGGGATGGGGCAAACGACAACATCCCGGGCGTGGCGCCGATCATCGACCCGTTGGGGTGCTCATCTACCCGTTGGGGTCCGGGGCCCGCCCGATCGGGTCACGCCACGCGGTCGGCGCGCAGCACCGTGACGACCTCGGTGTCCTCGTCCGGTCCGATCAGGCCGCGCTCGCGCAGGTAGGGCGCGCGCTCGCGCATGACCGGGCCGAAGGGCACCCTGGTCCGGGACACGACCTCCGCGCGCAGCCCACCCGCCTGGAGCTGGCTGAGCGAGCGGGGCACGTCGGCGACCTCGGAGTGGACCAGCAGCAGGAAACCGCCCGGCCGCAGCAGCCCGGCCGCGGCGGGGCACAGCTCGTCGAGCACCGCCCGCCCGTCCGGGCCCGCGTCCCAGGCCCGGGTGGACGGCGTGGTGGGCCTCGGGCAAGGCACGTAGGGCGGGTTGGCCACCACCACGTCGTAGGGGCCCGATCCGACCACGCTGGACACGCCGCCGCGGCGCACCCGCACCGGGGCGCGGTTCAGCACGCCGTTGAGCCAGGCCGCGGCCAGCGCGCGCCGGGAGAGGTCCACGGCGGTGACCGACCCCGCGCCCGCCTTGGCGGCGGCCACGGCCTGCGCGCCGGTCCCGGTGCACAGGTCCAGGACCCGTGCGCCGCGGCGCACCCCCGCGGCGGCGATCGCGCGGGTCAACAACCTGGTGTCCTCCTGCGGCCGGTACACGCCGGGCAGTCGCAGCACCGCCGTGGGAAGACCCTCCGGCTCGAGCTCGTCGGGGGTGAGATCCATTGTGGTCATGGCCGTCTCCTATTTCGTCGCCCGGCGCTGTTTACCCCGCGGCGGCGTGGAGAAACACCCGCGTAACACCTCTCTCAACGAGAAGGCCAGGCGGGGCGAATTCCACAAAGGACAATCGAGGTCCGGACACCGGAACCGGCTCGCGCGCAACGTGGGGAAGCCCACTCGTCCCGCCGTGCAGGCCGTGGCCGGGCGTGTTATCAGCTCTCCCGGCGGACGCCCGCCCCCAGCACGTAGGCCAGGTGCCCGCCGAGGGCGCCGCCTGCGCTCATCGCGGTCAGGCCCAGCACCGACCAGGTCACCCCGGCCTTGCGGGCACCGCGCCGCCGCGCCCGGTACGACGCCAGGAAGCACGCGGTGGCCGTCGCGTTGGTCAGCGCGTGCAGCGCCCCCACCCGCCTGCCGCGCGGGTCGGTGACCGTGGCCAGTTCCACCAGCCCGGTCAGCACGGCGACGGGGGTGGCCGCGAGCCCGATGCCCACCAGCGTGCGGGCCGTGTCGTCGTCGTGCAGCAGGAAGTCGGCGACCGCCGCGGCCGTCCACGTGCCCACCGGCAGCGTGATGAGGATCGGGTGGACCGGGTGTCCGAGGAACCGCCCGCGCAGCACCCCCTCCACCGCCTCGGGCAGCCGAACCCGGCCGAGCAGGTCGGCCGTGCGGTCGAGGGCCCGCACCGATTCCACGGAGGACAGCAGATCACGAATCGCCATGGCCCCGACTTACCCGTTCCCGACCCGGCCAACCCGCCCCGGCTGCGGAGGTCATCCGACCGTGCGGCCGGGCTGCGTTTGACCCGCGCCGCGCCGGGTACCGCCACCGGGTCGGATCACCGGACGAGGAGGCGCCATGCCCAGCCGCGACGGGATCGCCGAGCCGTGGGGCACCAGGACGCCCTACGGGCCGGGGGAGCGGTGGCCGACGCGGGTGGACACCCGGCTCGCCGACGGGGTGAGCGCCGACGACGTCGACGACTGGGTGCCCACGGCCTCGGTGCTGCACTCCAACGGCGACGGCCTGCACCTCGCGGTCAAGGACGGCCGGGTGGTCGGGGTCCGCGGCCGGGCCGACGACCGGGTCAACCACGGCAGGCTCGACCCCAAGGACCTGTTCGCCTGGCAGGCCAACCGCTCCGCCGACCGGCTCACCACACCCCTGGTCCGCGACGGCGGCAGGCTGGTCGAGGCGAGCTGGGACGAGGCCATGGGGCGCGTCGTCGAGCACAGCCGGGCGCTGCTGCGCGACCGCGGCCCCGGCTCGATCGGCTTCCACACCAGCGGCCAGCTCTTCGCCGAGGAGTACTACACCCTCGCCGCCGTCGCCCACGGGGCGATCGGCACCAACCACGTCGACGGCAACACCCGGCTGTGCACCGCCACCGCCGCGGCTGCCCTCAAGGAGTCCTTCGGCTGCGACGGCCAGCCCGGCTCCTACACCGACGTCGACCACGCCGACGTCATCGCCCTGTTCGGCCACAACGTCGCCGAGACGCAGACCGTGCTGTGGTCCCGGATACTCGACCGGCTGGCCGGGCCGAACCCGCCGCTGCTGGTCTGCGTCGACCCGCGCACCACCGCCGTCGCCCGCGCCGCCACCGTCCACCTCGCCCCGCTGCCCGGCACGAACGTCGCCCTGATGAACGGGCTGCTGCACGAGGTCATCGCACACGGCTGGGTCGACCACGACTTCCTCGAACGGTCCACCGTGGGCTTCGCCGACCTCGCCGACCAGGTCCGGCAGTGGCCGCCCGAGCGGGCCGCGGCGACCTGCGGGGTGCCCGCCGAGCAGATCCGGGACGCCGCCCGCGTCCTCGGCGGCGCCCGGCGCCTGCTGTCCACCGTCCTGCAGGGCTTCTACCAGTCCAACCAGGCCACGGCCGCCGCGGTGCAGGTCAACAACCTGCACCTGCTGCGCGGCATGATCGGCAAGCCGGGCGCGGGCGTGCTCCAGATGAACGGGCAGCCCACCGCCGAGAACACCCGCGAGTGCGGCGCCGACGGCGACCTGGTGGGCTTCCGCAACTGGCACAACGACGCGCACGTGGCCGACCTGGCCGAGCTGTGGAACCTCGACGTGGACCGCATCCCGCACCACTCCCCGCCGACGCACCTCATGCAGATGCTGCGCTACGCGGAGAACGGCTCCCTGCGGATGCTGTGGGTCAGCGCCACCAACCCCGCCGTGTCCCTGCCCGAGCTGAGCCGGGTCCGGTCGATCCTCGGCCAGGACCGGCTGTTCCTGGTCGTGCAGGACATCTTCCGCACCGAGACCGCCGAGCTGGCCGACGTCGTGCTGCCCGCCGCGGCGTGGGGGGAGAAGACCGGCACCTTCACCAACGCCGACCGCACCGTGCACCTGTCCCGCCGGGCCGTCGACCCACCCGGGCAGGCCCGCCCCGACCTGGACATCTTCCTCGACTACGCCCGCCGCATGGACTTCCGCGACCGCGACGGCGCACAGTTCCCGCCGTGGCACGACCCGGAGTCGGCGTTCGCCGCCTGGCAGCGGGCGAGCGCGGGCAGGCCGTGCGACTACTCCGGGCTGGACTACGACATGCTCGCCGAACGCAGCGGCGTGCAGTGGCCGTGCAACGCCGAACACCCGGACGGCACCGAACGCCTCTACGCGGACGGCACGTTCTTCGCCGACCCCGACTACTGCGAGAGCTACGGGCGCGACCTGGTGACCGGCGCCCCGGTGGAGGCCACCGAGTACCGGGCCATGAACCCCGACGGCAAGGCCATGCTCAAGGCGGCCGACTACGTCCCACCGCACGAGCGCCCCGGCGAGGAGTTCCCGCTGTCGCTGATCACCGGTCGCACCGTCTACCACTTCCACACCCGCACCAAGACCGGTCGCACCCCCCAGCTGCGCGACGCCGCTCCCGAGGTGTGGGTGGAGGTCTCCGCCCCCGACGCCGAGGCCCACGGCATCGTTGAGGGCGATCTGGTCGAGGTGAGCACCCCGCGCGGCTCGGTCCGCGCCCACGCCCGCGTGTCCGCCATCCGGCCCGGCGTGCTGTTCCTTCCCTTCCACTACGGCTACTGGGACACCGAAGCACCACCGGAAGGCGACCGCGAGCACCACCGCGCGGCCAACGAGCTGACCATGACCGATTGGGACCCGGTGTCGAAACAGCCCCTCTTCAAGACCGCCGCCGCCGCGCTGACCCGGATCGCTGCGGGTGATCACCCCTCAGCCGCCCCCACCACCGGCGCGGCCACACCGCTCGACCCGACCGTTCCCGCCACCACGGGCGGCTCGGCCGCCACGGTCCAGGAAACCCACTCCGCGGAGCAGCCCACCGGCGGTGCCCGGTGAAGCTGAACCTCGTCCTGCGGGAACTGCACCGCGCCGAGACCGCGCTGGCCCGCAACCTCCGCCGGGCGGCCGAGCGGCACAAGGTGGAGCACGAGGTCCACCACGTCGCCCTCGACCTCGCCGAGTGGTCCGCGCGGCACGTCCGCGACCTCGCCGCCACCGCCCGCGGCCACGGCCTGAGCCTCGACGCCCACACCGCCGACCACCCCGGGCTGCCGGCCCCGCTGCGCACCACCATCAGCGAACTCGCCGTCCACCGCCCCGAGCCGGGCCTGCTCCTGCTGCGCGACCTCCGCGCCCTGCACCGCGCGACCGCGGGCCTGTCGGTCGACTGGGAACTGCTCGCCCA
The DNA here is from genome assembly GCF_021056305.1 of Actinokineospora sp. PR83. Taxonomy (NCBI): domain Bacteria; kingdom Bacillati; phylum Actinomycetota; class Actinomycetes; order Pseudonocardiales; family Pseudonocardiaceae; genus Actinokineospora; species Actinokineospora sp. PR83. The sequence goes on along the minus strand of NZ_JAJCXD010000032.1, from coordinate 17,552 downwards.
AGCCGCCCAGGCGGCGCGCGAACCGGACCTGCTCGCACTGGCCCAGCGCTGCCACCCGGACACCCTGCGCCAACTCAAGTGGACCAACGCCACGCTCAAGGTGCTCTCGCCGCAGATCCTGACAAGCTGACCGGGGGCGACCGGACCTCAGCCGCGGCGGTGCAGGCGGATCGCCGAGACCAGGAAGAAGACGCCGCCCAGCGTCGCGTACCCGGCAAGGGTCGTGAGCGACGCGTCCGCCCCGGCGGCCTGGAGGATGAAGCTCGTACCCGCGACGGCGGAGATGCCGCCGCTGAGGATCATCGCCCACTGGCCGCCGAGCCCGCGGCGCAGGACCGCGACGATGAGCTGCACGACGCCCGCGGTGATCGCCCAGGCACCCCACACCCGCAGCACGTCCGGGATGCCGGAGGTGACGGCGACGGCCAACCCGATGGCGGCGAGCAGGCTCAGCGCCATGGTGGCGTACAGCGGTGCCCGCGGTCGCGCGGTGCCCGAGGAGCGGAAGTCGACCACGGCCGCGGCGACGTCGAACAGCGGGTAGACCACCAGCAGGGCGGTGCTGAGCGGGGTGAGTGCCGAAGCGGTCAGCGCCACCAGAGCCGCCCAGACGACGGCGAAGCCGAATCGGGCGTAGTACAGGTTTCGCAAACCCGTGGTCGTGCCTGCGGCATCGGTCACGGGGGCATCGGTGTGGGTGGTGCTCGACATCGGAGTCCTCTTTCGGCCACATCAGGTGGATAGAACGATCGGTCTACTAAACCTTGGGGCACGGTGGCGACGCTGTCAAGACCGATCGTTCTGTCTGCTAACGTCGTGGCGGGATCTCGGAGGGAGAGGTGCATGTCGGAAGCGCGAGCGCGCCTGCTCGGCACGGCCAGCGGGCTGTTCTACGCCGAAGGGCTCCACTCCGTGGGCATCGACCGCATCATCGCCACCGCCGGGGTGACCCGGGCAACGCTGTACCGGCACTTCCCGAGCAAGGACGACCTCGTCGTCGCCTACCTGACCCTGGCCGACGAGGCGATCCGCGCGCGCGTGGACGCCGCGCGGGCGCGGGACGCGTCCCCCGACGACGTCATCCGGGCCGTCGGGCAGTCCATCGCCGACGACATCCGCGGCCCCGGCTTCCGGGGCTGCGCGTTCCTCAACGCCGCCGCCGAGTACCCCGACCCGGCCCACCCGGTCCACCGGGCGGTGCTCAGGCACCGGCAGTGGTTCCTGGCCACGACGGCCGAACTCTTCTCCGACACCGGGAAACCCGATGCGGAACCCGCCGCCCGGCACTTCGTGATGCTGCGCGACGGCGCCATGGCCGCGGGCTGCCTGACCGACCCGGAACCCATCTGCGCGACGTTCCTGCGCGGGGTCGAAGGACTCCTCGAATACCGCAGCGGTCTGGAACCCGATCGCTCCACCTGAGGCAGAGCGGCCACGGCTGTGATCACCGTGGCGCTCAGCTCACGTGGCCACGGCCGCACCGAGTCGGGCGATGGCGGCGCTCGGGTCTTCCAGCCCCGCGATGACGGAGTCGACCACGCGATCGACGCCCCCCGCGGTCAACGCGGCCCGCTGCCGGTCGGCGCCGGAACCGCCGCGGACGAGCACGTCGGCCGCGGCCGTGGTGAAGGCCAAGTCGCCCATGTCCTCCAGGGCGGGGCCGACCCGGTCCAGCAGGTCGGCCACTCGCTGCCGCCCGGTGCTGGGGGTTTCGCGCACCGGGTCGATGGCGGGCCCGGTCAACCCGTGCCGGGCCGCCGCCCAGACCGACGCCGCGGCCACCTGCGGGTCGAGCCGGGGTCCTTCGCGGCCCGCCGCCAGCTCGGTCAACGCCGTGCGGACCAGGGCGCGCGACAAGGCGACCTGGACCACCGCCTCCCAGGGCTCGACCACGGTGTCCGCTGCCCGCAGTTCCACCGTGGGGAGGTGCGCGGAAGGCCGGACCATCCAGAAGGTCATCCGGTCGTCCACGAGCACCCCCAGGTCGACCAGGCGGTCGACCTGCCGGTCGTGGTCGGCGGCCGAGGCGAACCAGGGCGGCAGCCCGAAACCGGGTAGCCGGGCCTGGTCGAGCACGCGGAGGCTGGCCTGCCGGTGGTCCCGCCCGTACCGCACCGCGGAGTTCGCCGACAGGGCCAGCAGCGTCGGCAGCCAGGGGGAGACGTGGTTGAGCACGGCGACCGCCGTGTCCCGGTCGCCGACCCCGACGTGCACGTGGCACCCGGACACCTGGTAGTCGCCGAACACCGGCCCGAACCGCTCGAAGATCTCCGCGAACCGCGGCCCGACCGAGCGCGCCGGTGCGGGGCTCTCGACGACCGGCACGCCGCACGCCGCCAGGCGCATCCCCAGCTCGGCAGCGGTCGCGGTGAGTGCTCGTCGCGCCTCGCAGACCTGGGACCCCACTTCGGTGAGCGTCCGGCACACGCCGCTGGCCGTCTCCACCTGGCTCTGCATCAGCTCCGCGTGCAGCGCGCCGCGGGTCAACCGCGCCCGCCCCAACACCTCGGCCGACCGGGGCGCGGGGAGCCCGGTCGCCTCGTCGAGCAGGAGGAACTCCTCTTCGATCCCGACCGTGACGCCGTCGTCCGCCTGGAAGGCCACCGCATCCCCCTGTTCGCGCATCCCCGCCCGGGGCGGCCGCAGGCGGAGTATTCCCAACTGGACTCCAACACAACCACTGGGCTGGGACCGGGTGTCCGGGTGGGGCTCCGGCAGCCGGATCCACGGCCACTCGCTGAAGCCGAAATCCCGGCCTCCCGGCCTACCTCGGAACTTGGTCGGAACAACTCGACCAAGCATCACTTTCCGGCCGGTGGTCTTTTGTTCGGCGCCCCGGGGGTTTCTTGATCCACCGCAGCGGCATTCCGGTGAGTTGGCGCTCCACTGATTTGCCTCCTGCGGTGGTAGCAGGCGCGGTGTGAGGGGGAAGTCAAAGTGCGGAAGCAGGATCCTGTGGTCGAACCGGTATTGGTGGTGTATACGCCCGGGGGCGCGTGGAACAATCGGAGAACCGGTTGTTTGCCCAAAATGAGCGCGGGCGCCCGGATGGTCTGAAACGACCATTGTGGAACCCCGTCGGGTGGGATGGTGTGGTCGGATGTATGGTTCTGCCGGTTTGTGTCGGGCGCCCGGGTGACCGGGGACTCCGCTGCGGCGAACGAACCTTTCCCCCGCCTGTTGAACCTCCCGCAGAGGGAGGCGCACTCGCGGGAAACGTCCCCCACCAGGTAAAATCGGAGTGTAGACACCATGAACTTCATCCAGTCGATCGTGACCCTGTTCCTCACCATCGGTGACATCAACATTTTCTGAAACCCTTTCCGGGTTCGGCGGGCTTCGGCCTGATCGACCGTCGGAACCGACCACGGCCACCTGGGCTCAGGTGGCCGTGGTTTTTTCGTGTTCTTGATGTGTGGACGGCTCTCCACCTGCGGTGGAGCAATTCGAGAAAATTTCCGCAGTGTTACACGTCACTTTCACCCGTCCGGTGTGTCGGGTTACCCCGAATGCCTGATTAAGTGACGCGGCGTATCACCGCGCACGGGAGATCGACCTCCACGCGGAGGGTGGGATTTCGGGCTGTGCGCCCGGTCACTCGGGGCTCACGGAGCAAGGAGCGGGAATGGTTGCCGAACAGCACGACGTGCTGAACCTGTCCAAGGCGCAGCGGGGGATCTGGTTCGCCCAGCGTCTCGACGCGGGCAATCCCGTGTTCACCGTTTCCCAATACCTCCATCTGCGCGGTGCCCTGGACGTCGCCGCGCTCGAAGGGGCGGTCCGGGGGGTGCTGGGCGCCACGGAAGCCCTGCGCCTGCGCTTCGTCGAGCACGACGGCGAGCCGATGCAGTTCATCGCCGAGCCGGGCCACTGGGAACTGCCCGTGGTCGACCTGGCGGAGGAGCCGCACCCGGAGGAAGCCGCCCGGTCCTGGATGCGCCGGGACCTGGCGACACCGCCGGACGTCTTCGGCGACAGGCTGTTCCACGCCGCGCTGATCCGGCTCGCACCGGAGGAGTTCTTCTTCTACCAGCGCGCCCACCACCTGCTCCTCGACGGCTACGGGGCCGTGCTCGTGCTCCGCCGCATCGCCGAGGACTACCGGGCCCTCCAGCGGGGTGAGCCCGTGGCGGACCCCGGGTTCGGGTCCTTCGCCGAGGTGATCGCCGAGGACGGCGCGTACGCGACCTCGGAGCGCCGCGGTGTCGACGCGGAGTACTGGCGGACGCGGTTCGCGGACCTGCCCGAGCCCACCCAGCTCACGGACTCGGCCGCGAGCCTGGCCACGTGGTCGCTGCACCGCTGCGCCGCTGTCGGCCCCGGGGAAGCCGAGCGGCTGCGCGCCCTCGCCCGGTCGCTGCGGACCGACTGGTCGCCGGTGGTGATCGCGGTCGCCGCCGCCTACCTGCACCGCAGCACCGGTGCCCGGGACGTGGTCCTCGGCCTGCCGGTCACCGCCCGGCGCACCGCCGCGCAGCGCGCCACCCCGGCGATGCTGTCCAACGTGGTCCCGCTGCGGCTGCGGGTCACCCCGGCCACCACGACCGCCGACCTGGTGGCGCAGACCTCCCGCCAGGTGCGCGACGCCCTCAAGCACCAGCGCCACCGCGCCGAAGACCTCCGCCGGGACCTCGCGCTGCCCCGGTCCCGGCGCCTGCACGGGCCCACGGTGAACATCCTCCCGTTCGCCCCCGAGATCGAGTTCGGCTCGCACGAGGCGTCGCTGCACAACCTGTCGGTCGGACCGGTCGACGACCTGTCCATCGTGGTCCAGGGCATCTCGGCCGAGCACGGGCTGCGCGTCGACGTGACCGCGAACCCCCTGCGCTACAGCGAAGAAGAGCTGGCCGGGCACCACGAGCGCCTGGTCCGGCTGCTCCGCGCCGCGACAGCGCGCCCCATGGTCCCCATCGGCGAGCTGGAACTGCTCGACGAACCGGAGCGCTGCCTCGTCCTCCAGCGGTGGAACGCGACCGCCGTCGAGACGCCGAAGACCACCGTCCCCGAGGCGTTCGCCCGCCAGGCCGCCGCGACCCCCGAGCGGGTCGCCGTCTGCGACGGGCGGACGACGCTCACCTTCGCCGAACTGGACCGGCGCGTCGACCGGCTCGCCCGGGTGCTGGCCGCCCGCAGGGCCCGTCCGGGCCGCGTGGTGGCGGTCGCGCTGCCGCGCTCGGTCGACAGCGTGGTCGCACTGCTCGCGGTGGGCCGCGCGGGTGCCGCCTACCTGCCGCTGGACGTCTCCCACCCGGTGGACCGGTTGGCGTTCCTGCTCGCCGACGCCGAACCCCACCTGGTGATCGCCCACTCCTCGACCCGGGACCTCCTCCCCGCGGTGGACGTCGTGCTCGACGAGGTCGACCTCGCGGCGGCCCCGCAGGCCGACCCGACCCCCGCCGCGCCGGGCGACCTCGCGTACGTGATCCACACCTCGGGCTCCACCGGTCTGCCCAAGGGGGTCGCGGTGGAGCACGGTGCCCTGGCGAACCTCCTGGCGAGCCACAGCACCAGGCTGTTCCCCGCGGGCCGCACCGCCGCCGGGCGCGCGGTGCTGCGCGTGGCCCACCTCTCCGGAATGGCCTTCGACGCCGCCTGGGACCCGGTGCTGTGGCTGGTGGCCGGGCACGAACTGCACGTCGTGCCCGACGCCGTGCGCCGCGACCCCGAGGCGTGTGCCCGCCACCTGTGCGACGGGCGCATCGACGTGGTCGAGACGACCCCGTCCTACCTGCGGCAACTGCTCACCGCGGGCCTGCTCGCCGAACCCCGGCGGCACCCGGCGGTGGTGGCGCTCGGCGGCGAGGCCGTGGACCCCGCGCTGTGGCGCGAGCTGACCGACGGGGACCGGGTGCTGGGGGTGAACCTCTACGGACCGACCGAGTCCACTGTGGACGCCGTGATGACGGCGATGCCCGGGCACGGCTCCCCGGTCATCGGCAGGCCGGTCGACAACGTGCGCGCCTACGTCCTCGACCACGCGCTGGAGCCGGTGGCCCCGGGCGCGCGCGGTGAGCTGTACCTGGCGGGCGCGGGTCTGGCCCGGGGCTACCACAACCGGCCCGCGCTGACGGCGACGCGGTTCGTGGCCGACCCGTTCGGCGGGCCCGGGCAGCGGCTCTACCGCACCGGCGACCTGGCGCGCTGGACCGGCGAGGGCGTGCTGGAGTTCCTCGGCCGGGCCGACGACCAGGTCAAGATCCGCGGCCACCGCGTCGAACCCGGTGAGGTCCAAGCCGTACTGGCGGCCTACCCCGACGTGGACGACGCCGCGGTGCTCGCCGACGGGAGCGGGGAATCCGCGCGGCTGCTCGCCTACGCGGTGTCCTCGGTGGAGCCCGCCGAGCTGCGGACGCGCCTGCGCGACCGGCTGCCCGAGCACATGGTCCCCCAGGTGGTGCTCACCCTGGCCGAACTGCCGCTGACGGTGAACGGCAAGCTCGACCGCACCCGCCTGCCCGACCCCGCTTCGGCGGGCGGGGCCGCGGGGCAGGGCCGTCGCGGACCGGCCACCTGGTTGCAGGCGCGGTTGTGCGCGATCTTCGCCGAGTCCCTGGGCCGCACCGGGGTCGGCCCGGACGACGACTTCTTCGAGCTGGGCGGGCACTCCCTGGTCGCGACCCGGGTGGCGGGCCGCATCCGCGCCGAACTCGCCGCCGACATCGCCATCCGCGACCTGTTCGAGGCACCCACCCCGGCGCTGCTGGCCGAGCGGGTCGAGGCGGGCGGCAACGCCGACCGGCCGCGGCTCGTCGCCGCGCCGCGGTGCGAGCGGGAACCGCTGTCCGCCGCGCAGCAGCGGCTCTGGTTCCTCAACCGGCTCGACCCCGGCGCCGCGGGCTACACCATGCCCGCCGTCCTGCGCCTGACCGGGGCGCTCGACCAGGCCGCCCTGCGCGCGGCGCTGGCCGACGTGGTGACCCGGCACGAGAGCCTGCGCACGACCTTCGCCGAGTCGGACGGCCAGCCGTACCAGCGCGTCCTCGACCCCGAGCACACCGGGATCACCCTGGCGGTCGAGGACGTCCCCCGTGCCGGGGTCACCGAGCGGCTGACCGCCGAGGCCGGGCGCGGGTTCGACCTGGCCGCCGAGGCACCGCTGCGCGCGACGCTGCTGCGCGTCGCGGACTCCGAAGCCCTCCTCGTGCTGGTGCTGCACCACATCGCGGGTGACGGCTGGTCCTTCGGCCCGCTGGCCCGCGACCTCGCCTCGGCCTACCGGCTGCGCGTCGACGGGGTGCAGACCGGTCTGCCGCCGCTGGAGGTCCAGTACGCCGACTACGCCCGCTGGCAGCGCGAGGTCCTCGGCGCGGAGGACAACGCGGACAGCCGCGCCGCGAGGCAGGTGGCGTTCTGGGGCACCGCGTTGCGCGACCTGCCCACCGAGCTGACCCTCCCGGTGGACCGCCCCCGCCCGCCGCGGCCGACGGGGGAGGGCGCCGCTGTCGCGGTGGAGGTGCCCGCCGCCGCGCACGCCGCCCTCTCGCGGTTGGCCGCCGAGAGCGGCACCAGCCTGTTCATGGCCCTGCACGCGCTGTTCGGGGCCACCCTGGCCAAGTTCGGCGCCGGGGCGGACATCCCGATCGGCACCCCCGTCGCCGGGCGGACCGACCCCGCGCTCGACGACCTGATCGGGTTCTTCGTCAACACGCTCGTCCTGCGCACCGACCTGAGCGGCGACCCCAGCTTCACCGAACTGCTGCGCCGCGTGCGGGAGACCGACCTGGCCGCCTTCGAGCACCAGGACCTGCCGTTCGAGCGGGTCGTCGAGGAACTGGCCCCGCAGCGCGCACCCGGGCGCAACCCGCTGTTCCAGGTGATGCTCACCTTGCAGAACAACCCGGCGCCGCGCATCGAGCTGGGCGACCTGCGGGTGGAGGCGGGGCCCGCGGCCCGGACCTCGACGGCGAAGTTCGACCTCTCCCTCACCCTGACCGAGCGGTACGACCCGACCGGGGCACCCGCGGGCATCACCGGGGAGCTGGAGTACAGCACGGCGATGTTCGACCGGGCCACGGCGTCGCGCCTGGCCCACGGCGCGGTGACCCTCCTGGGGAACGTCCTCGCCCGGCCGGACGAGCCGCTGCGGACCGCCGACGTGCTCACCGACGACGAACTGCACGAGGTGATCGCCCGAGGCGCGGGGACGCGCCGGGAGGTCGGTGCCGAGACGCTGCCGGAGGTCTTCGGGCGGCGGGCGCGGCTGCACCCCGACCGCACGGCGGTGGTCGCCGCCGACGGCACCCTCACCTTCGCCGAACTGGACCACCTCGCCGACTGCTTGGCCCGGGAGATCACCGCCCGCGGTGTCGGTCGCGGGCAGGTCGTCGCGGTGGTGCTGGAGCGCTCCCTCGGCACGGTGGTGGCGCTGCTGGGCGTCCTGCGCGCCGGGGCGGTCTACCTGCCGGTGGACCTGGAGTACCCGGACGACCGGATCGCCCACCTCATCGAGGACGCCGCCCCGGCCCTGGTGCTGAGCACCTCGGGGACCGCGAGCCGCTGTGGCACCGGCGTTGCGGTGGTGCTCCTCGACGACCTCCCGCCGCACTCGGGTACCGGGCAGCCGCTCGCCCCGCCCCGTCCCAACGACCTCGCGTACCTGCTCTACACCTCGGGTTCCACCGGGCGCCCCAAGGGCGTGGCGGTGGAACACCGCAGCCTGGTGAACCTGCTCGCCAGCCACCGGGAACAGGTCTTCGCCCCGGCGACCGCCGCCGCCGGTCGTGACGTGCTGCGCGTCGCGCACACCGCCGGGGTGTCCTTCGACGCGTCCTGGGACCCGATCCTCTGGCTCGCCGACGGCCACGAGCTGCACCTGCTCGCCGACGCCGTCCGCCGCGACCCCGAAGCCCTCCTGGACCACGTCGCCGAACACCGCATCGACGTCGTGGAGACCACCCCCTCCTACGTCCGCCACCTGCTGCCCATGGGCCTGCTCGCCGCGGACCGGCACCGCCCCCTGCTCGTCGCGCTCGGCGGGGAAGCGGTGGACCCCGCCCTGTGGCGGGAACTGTCCGGGGTGCCCGGCGTGCTGGCCTTCAACTTCTACGGCCCGACCGAGTCCACAGTGGACTCCGTCGTCGCCCGGCTCGACGACCACGACCGCCCGGCGGTGGGAACGGCGATCGCCAACGTGGGCGCCCACGTGCTCGACCCCGGTCTGCGACCGGTGCCGCCCGGTGTCACCGGGGAGCTGTACCTGACCGGGGCCGGGTTGGCCCGCGGTTACCACGGCCGCCCCGGGTTGACCGCCGAGCGCTTCGTGGCCTGCCCGTTCGACGACGGGGCGCGGATGTACCGGACCGGCGACCTCGTGCGCCGGACCCCCTCCGGTGTCCTGGAGTTCGTCGGCCGCGTCGACGACCAGGTGAAGATCCGCGGGTTCCGCGTGGAGCCGGGGGAGGTGCAGGCGGCGCTCACCGGTGCCGAACGGGTCACCGCGGCGGCGGTGCTCGTGCACCGCGGCCCCGGGGGGATCGACCGGCTCGTGGCCTACGTGACCGGAGCCGACCCCGACCCGCTCGCCGTGCGCGAGCACGCCGCGCGGCTGCTGCCGGACTACATGGTGCCGCAGGTGGTCGTGGTGGTCCCCGAGCTGCCGCTGACCGTCAACGGCAAGCTGGACCGGACCCGGCTGCCCGAACCCGACCTCGCCGCCGCACCCGCGGGCCGGGCACCCGGGACCCGGGTCGAGGCGGAGCTGTGCGCGCTGTTCGCCCAAGTCCTCGGGTTGCCCGGGGTCGGGGTGGACGACGACTTCTTCGACCTCGGCGGGCACTCGCTGCTCGTCACGCGGCTCACCAGCCGGGTGCGCGCGGTCCTCGGCGCCGAGGTCGCCATCCGCACCGTGTTCGAGGCCCCCACCCCGGCGGCGCTCGCGGCCCGGATCACCCCCGACGGCTCCACCCGCGCCCGCCTCACCCGGCGGGAGCGGCCCGACCGGGTTCCGCTGTCGCACGCACAGCGCCGCATGTGGTTCCTCACCAGCTTCGAGGGCACGGGCGCGGGCTACCACATCCCGATGGCCCTGCGCCTGAGCGGGGAACTCGACCACGACGCCCTGCGCGCCGCGCTCGCGGACCTCACCGCGCGCCACGAGGTCCTGCGCACGGTCTTCCCCGTGGAGGACGGGGTTCCCCACCAGCTCGTGCTCCCCGTCGAGCAGGCCGGTGTCCCGCTGCCGGTGCTCGACGCCGACCCGGCGCGGCTGCGCGCGGTCCTCGCCGAGCACGCGGCCCGCCCGTTCGCCCTCGACGCGGAGCTGCCGCTGCGCGCCGTGCTGGTCCGGGTGGGCCCCGGGGAGCACGTGCTCCAGGTCGTGACCCACCACATCGCCAGTGACGGGTGGTCCACCGCGCCGCTGGCCCGCGACCTGGCGACCGCCTACACCGCGCGCCTGCGCGGCGAAGCACCGGAGCAGCCCGAACTGCCGGTGCAGTACGCCGATTACTCGCTGTGGCAGCAGGAACTGCTCGGTGACGAGGACGCCGAGGACAGCACCGCGCACCGGCAGCTCGCCTTCTGGCGCGAGGCGCTGACCGCGCTGCCCGACGAGCTGTCGCTGCCGCACGACCACCCCCGGCCCCGCGAGTCGACCTACGCGGGCGGGACCGTGCCGCTCACCGTCCCCGCCGACCTGCACGCCCGGGTCGCCGAGTTCGCCGCCGAGCACGGCGCCAGCCTCTTCATGGTGCTGCACGCCGGGCTCGCCACCCTGCTGTCCAGGCTCGGGGCGGGGGAGGACGTCGCGATCGGCACCGCCGTCGCGGGCCGCACCGACGAACGGCTGGAGGAACTGGTCGGCTTCTTCGTCAACACCCTGGTGCTGCGGACCGACCTGTCCGGCGCCCCCGGCTTCGCCGAGCTGGTGCGGCGGGTGCGGGCGGGCGACCTGGCCGCGCTCGACAACCAGGACGTCCCCTTCGAACGCGTCGTGGAGGAACTGTCTCCGCCGCGCACGCTCAACCGCCACCCGCTGTTCCAGGTGATGTTGACCGTGCAGAACGCCGCCCGGCCGGACCTCGCGCTGCCCGGGCTGGCGGTGACCGCGGCCGGGGACGACGACGTGGCCGCGGTGAAGTTCGACCTCTCGTTCTCGGTGGCCGAGCACCACGGACCCGATGGCGCCCCGGCCGGGCTGTCGGGCACCGTGGAGTACAGCGCCGACCTGTTCGAGCCGGGCACCGCGCACCGGCTCGCCCGCTGGCTGCCCCGGCTGCTCGAATCCGCCCTCGCCGACCCGGCCCGGCCCGTCGCCGACCTCGAACTGCTCTCCGGCGCGGAACTGGAAACCGTTCTCCAGACCTGGAACGACACCGACCGCGAACTGCCCGCCGAGACGGTGGCGGCGGAGTTCGAGCGGTGGGCCGGTGGGCCCGGCCGGGACCGCACCGCCGTGGTCGCCGCGGGCCGCGCGCTCACCGCGGGGGAACTCGACGCGCACGCCAACCGGCTCGCCCGGCTGCTGCGCGTGCGCGGCGTCGGCGCCGGGGACATCGTCGCGGTGGCCGTCCCGCGCTCGGTCGAGACGGCCGCGGCCCTGCTCGCCGTGCTCAAGGCGGGTGCCGCGTACCTGCCGGTCGACCTCGCCTACCCCGCCGAGCGCATCGGCCTGATGCTGGCCGACGCCGCCCCGGCGCTGGTGCTGACGACCGGGGCGGTCGCCGCGCGGCTGCCCGGGGTCCGCACCCTCGTGCTCGACGACAGCCGGGTGGAGGCGGAACTCGCCGCCACCCCGCCCGTCCGCCTGGCGGACGCGGAGCTGCGGCGCCCGCTCGACGGCGGGCAGCCCGCGTACGTCATCTACACCTCGGGCTCCACCGGGCGCCCGAAGGGCGTCGTCGTCGAACACCGTTCACTGGCAAACCTGTTGCGCCACCACCGCGAGCACGTGTTCGAGCCCGCCGCGCGCCGCCTCGGCGGTCGCGGGCTCCGGGTCGCGCTGACCGCCGCCGTCGCCTTCGACGCCTCCTGGGACCCGTTCCTGTGGATGGTCGCCGGGCACGAGCTGCACATCGTCGACGACAACACCCGGCGCGACGCCGGGGCGCTCGCCGAGCACCTGCGCACGCGGGCCATCGACGTCGTCGAGACCACCCCGTCGTACCTGCGGCAGCTCATCACGACCGGGCTGCTGAGCGGGGACGGGCACCGGCCCCGCGTGCTCGCCCTCGGCGGCGAGCAGGTCGACGAAGCCCTCTGGGCGCAGCTACGGGCCACCGAGGGGGTCACCGCGTACAACTTCTACGGGCCCACAGAGTCCACTGTGGACTCGGTGATCGCCGACGTCGACGACACCGAGCGGCCCGCGATCGGCAAACCGGTGCGCAACACCCGCGCCTACGTCCTCGACACCCGGCTGCGGCCCGTCCCGCCCGGCGTGGCGGGGGAGCTGTACCTGTCCGGGGCCGGGGTCGCCCGCGGGTACCTCAACCGCACCGGGCTCACCGCCGAGCGCTTCGTCGCCGACCCCTTCGGCGACAGCGGCGACCGCATGTACCGCACCGGCGACCTCGTGCGCTGGCGCTCCGACGCCACCCTGCAATTCCTCCGCCGGGGCGACGACCAGGTGAAGGTGCGCGGCTTCCGGGTCGAACCGGCCGAGGTCATCGCCGCGCTGGAGGACGACCCCTCCGTGGCCGAGGCGGCGGTCGTCCTGCGGGAGACCGGGGTGGACAACACGGCCCTGGTGGCCTACGTGGTGGCGGGCGAGACCGAGCCCCGGGCCGACGCGCTGCGCTCGGCGCTGGTCGCGAAGCTCCCCGACCACATGGTCCCCTCGGCCTTCGTCGTGCTGGACCGGATGCCGCTGACCCCCAACGGGAAGCTCGACCAGCGGGCACTGCCGCTGCCCGGCCCCCAGACCGGGACCGCCCACCGCGGTCCCCGGTCACCGCGCGAAGACCTGCTCTGCACGCTGTTCGCGGAGACGCTGGGCCTGCCGCGGGTGGGGATCGACGACAGCTTCTTCGACCTGGGCGGCCACTCGCTGCTCGCCAACGCCCTGATGTCGCGCATCCGCACCGCCCTCGGCGTCGACCTGCCGATCCGCAGGCTGTTCGAGGCCCCGACCGTGGCCGGGCTGGCCGAGCGGCTGGACGCGGGCGGTTCCGGGAGCGATCTGGACGTGCTGCTGCCCCTGCGCACCACGGGCGACCGGCCGCCGCTGTTCTGCGTGCACCCCGCCAGCGGCCTGTCGTGGACCTACTCCGGTCTCCTGCGCCACCTCGAACCCGACCAGCCGCTCTACGGGCTCCAGTCGCGGAAGCTGACGCAACCGGGGTACGCGCCCGCCAGCATCGAGGAGGTGGCCGCCGACTACGTCGAGCACATCCGCTCGGTGCAGCCGCACGGCCCCTACCACCTCCTGGGCTGGTCCTTCGGCGGCAACCTCGTGCACGAGGTGGCGGCCCAGTTCGAGGCGGTGGGGGAGCGGGTCGGGCTGCTGACCGTGCTCGACGCCTTCCCCCAGGCCCCGCGCGACGGGCTGGAAGCTGCGAGCGAAGCCGACATCTTCGCCGCGCTGCTGGACAACCTGGGCCACCCCGTCGAGCCCGGCGCAGTCCTCGACCGCGCCGCCGTGCTCGAAGTCTTCCGGGAGACCGACAGCCCGATGGGCAGCCTGACCGAGGACGCGCTCGGCGGGATGGTCGGCGCCTTCGTCAGCCAGGCCGTGCTCATGCCCGACTTCGTCCCGCACGTGGTCGAGGCGGACGTGCTGTTCTTCTCCGCCACGGAGAACCGAGCGCCCGACGGCCCCGAGGTGGCCGACTGGTCGCCCTACCTCACCGGCGACGTCGAGGTCCACGGCGTCGACGCGACCCACGTCGAACTCACCCAACCCCACGCGCTGGACGTCATCGGCCCGATCCTGTCCCGCAGGCTCGCGGACAGCCAGGACCGCGCCCAGCAGACCCGAACCGGAGCAGGAGACCGAGGATGACCAACCCGTTCGACGCCCAAGACGAGCAGTACCTGGTCCTGGTCAACCACGAGAACCAGCACTCCCTGTGGCCCTTCTTCGCCAGGGTCCCGGCGGGCTGGGCGGTGACCTTCGGCCCCGACGAGCGCACCGCCTGCCTCGACCACATCGAGCGGAACTGGACCGACATCACCCCCGCCAGCGCCAGGGACGGGCAGGCACCGCGATGACCGGGGCGGCCATCGTCCTCGAAGGTCTCGGCAAGTCCTTCGGCGCGAAGAAGGCGCTCGACGGCGTCGACCTGCAGGTGCCCGCCGGTCAGGTGTTCGGCCTGCTGGGACCCAACGGCGCCGGGAAGACCACCACCGTGCGGATCATCAGCACCCTGCTGCGCCCCGACCGCGGGCGGGCGCTGGTGGCGGGCGAGGACGTGGTGCGCGAGCCCGACCGGGTCCGCCGCAGGATCGGGCTGTCCGGGCAGTACGCCGCGGTCGACGACAAGCTGACCGGCTACGAGAACCTGTACCTGGTCGCCAAGCTCTACGGCATGCGCCGCCGGGTCGCGGCGGGCACCGCGCGGGACCTGCTCGCGCGGTTCCACCTGGAGGACGCCGCCGACCGGGCCGCCGGGACGTACTCGGGCGGCATGCGCCGCAGGCTCGACCTGGCGGGCGCCCTGGTCGCCGCGCCGCCGGTGGTCGTGCTCGACGAACCCACCACCGGACTGGACCCGCAGAGCAGGCTCGACACCTGGGACGTCGTCGGCGAACTGGTCGGCCAGGGCACCACGGTGCTGCTCACCACCCAGTACCTGGAGGAAGCCGACCAACTGGCTGACCGGATCGCGGTGATCGCCAAGGGCAAGGTGATCGCCGAGGGCACCAGCGACGAGCTGAAGGCGGCCACCGGCGGGGAACGGCTGGAGGTCGTCACCGCGACCCCCGGTGAACTCGCCACCGCACACCGGGTGCTCGCCACCGTCGGCTCCGGCACCCCCGCGGTCGACCGGCGGGCCCGCCGGATCGAGGTCGCGGTGGGCGCGGGCACGGCGGGTCAGCGCGCGCTGGCCGCCGCCGCGAACCGGCTCACCGCCGAGGGCGTGCGGGTCCTGGACATGGGCCTGCGCCGCTCCACCCTGGACGACGTCTTCCTCGCCCTGACCGGCGAGGTCATGGACTCCGGCGCCGCGGAGGAGACCGCGGTCCTGCCGGAGGTCCTGGAGTGGCCCCGCCACCACGGCCACCTCAACCGGGGCGGGGTGGGCGCATGACGGTCCTCACCAGGGTCGCGCGCGACAGCGGCACGGTCGCCTGGCGCAACCTGCTCAACATCCGCCGCACCCCCGGGTCGATCTTCGCCAGCGTGCTGCAACCCATCATGTTCGTGCTGCTGCTGGGCTACGTCTTCGGCGGCAGCCTCGGCGGCGACGCCTACCGCGAGTTCATCATGGGCGGGATCTTCGCCCAGACGGTCACCTTCAACGCCTCGTTCACCACCATCGGCCTGGCCAACGACCTGCAACGGGGCATCGTCGACCGGTTCCGGGCGCTGCCCATGTCGCGGGTCGCGGTCATGCTCGGCCGCACCACCTCCGACCTGACCACCAGCGTGGTGAGCCTGACCGTGACCAGCCTGTGCGGCCTCGCGATCGGCTGGCGCATCCGCGGCAGCGTGCTCGACGCCGTGCTCGCGTACCTGCTCATCCTGCTGTTCGCCTTCGCCATGTCCTGGGTCGGCGCCTTCATCGGCCTCACCGCCCGCAGCGTCGAGGTCGCCCAGAGCCTCGGGCTGATCTGGCTGTTCCCGGCCACGTTCATCTCCTCCGGCTTCGTCTCCGTCGCCGCGATGCCCGAGCCGCTGGCCACCGTCGCGGAGTGGAACCCGATCACCGCACTGGCCAACGCCGCGCGGTCGCTGTTCGCCAACCCCACCCCGGCCGGGCTGCTGCAACCGCAGGCGTGGCCCGCCCAACACGCGGCGCTCTACGCCGCCCTCTGGTCGGTCGGGTTGGTCGCCCTGTTCATGTCGCTGTCGGTGGCCCGCTACCGGCGCGTCTCAAGCAGGTGACCGGGCCTTCGGAAGCGCGATGGAGGTCGTCGAGGGTGCTGGGGAGCGTGGGTGGAAGGAGTTTGTCGGTGGTGGCGGTGAGGTCGTGTGGGTGCCACCAGCGGTGTTCGATGAGCCCGGCTTTTTCGTTGGCGGTGTGTTGGGGGGGGCAAGGGTGGTGGTGTGGGTGTGGGCGAGGTAGACGTGATCGGTGCGGTGGTGGTCGGTGCCGCGGTAGTGGAAGCGGGATTCGCGGGTGTAGAGGTGGTGGCCGAGGGTGATGGTGGTGAGCCCTGTTTCCTCGGTGAGTTCGCGCGGGGGCGGCGTGTTCGGGGGTTTCCTCGGGGTCGATGCCGCCGCCGGGGAGTTCCCACCAGTGGTGGGCCGGGTTGACGGGGGCCGACGGTAGCAGCGGTGGGTGGGGGTGAGGATCGTGGTGACGGTGAGGGCGGAGTGGTCGGCGCCTGTTCATTTGCGAGACCCACGCACACGCCCTGACCACCCGTCGCGCAACGGCTGGTACCTGTACGGGTGGATCGGCCGCCTGGGATGCTGTGCGCGTGGACGTGCGGAGCAGGAACAACGTCGTGATCACCGGCAACGAGGACGGCCCGGTGCTGGTGCTGGCCCACGGCTACGGCTGCGACCAGAACCTGTGGCGCCTGGTGGTGCCGCTGCTCGCCGAGCGGTTCCGGGTGGTGCTGTTCGACCACGTCGGCGCCGGGCGCTCCGACCTGTCGGCGTGGACGCGGGAGCGCTACTCGTCGCTGCGCGGCTACGCCGACGACGTGCTCACCCTGCTGCGCGAACTCGACCTGCGCGACGTCGTGTTCGTGGGCCACTCGGTCAGCGCGATGATGGGGGTGCTGGCCGTCGCCGCGGAGCCGGAGCGCTTCGCCAAGCTGGTGCTGCTGACCCCGTCGCCCCACTACCTCGACGACGGCGACTACCGGGGCGGGTTCAGCGCGGAGGACATCGACGAACTGCTCACCTCGCTCGACAGCAACTACCTCGGCTGGTCGGCGGCGATGGCCCCGGTCATCATGGACAACCCCGACCGCCCCGAACTGGGCGCGGAGCTGACCGACCTGTTCTGCAGCACCGACCCGCACATCGCCTCGGTGTTCGCCCGCGTCACCTTCCTCTCGGACAACCGCGAGGACCTGGCGACGGTGACCGTGCCGACCCTGGTGGTCGAGTGCGCCCGCGACGCCATCGCGCCGACGGGGGTGGGCGCGTACGTCCAGTCCCGCATCCCGGGCAGCACCCTCGTCACCCTCGACGCGGTCGGGCACTGCCCGCAGCTCAGCGACCCGGAAGCCACCGCCGAGGCGATCACCGCCTTCGCCGCACCGCGCTGAGCGCACCCGCGGGCTCGTTATGATCAACGCGTGTCCGAGCGACCGCCCACGGGGCGTCGAGTGCTGCGGTGGTCGCGCTGGTCGGCCGCTGCCCTGGTGACCGCCTGCGCTCTGCTCGGGGTGGTCCGCCTGCTCGTGCCCGCCACGGCCGGTGCGACCGGCGAACCGCCCGGTGTGCAGCGGCAAGCGGCCTTCCTGCGCGCGGAACTGGACAGCGGTGCGGGGGG